>JAFYQL010000024.1 GCA_017547125.1 Bacillota bacterium | reverse complement strand
TTGCTGTTAACAAAATGGATAAACCAAGTGCAAACCCTGACAGAGTAAAACAGGAACTTGTTGAACACGGTATCCTTACAGAAGACTGGGGCGGCGAACACATCTGCGTTCCTGTATCAGCACTTAAGGGCGAAGGTATCGACACACTTCTTGAAATGATTATCCTTACAGCAGAAATGAAAGAACTTAAGGCTAATCCAAACAAGGCAGCAAGAGGTACAATCATCGAAGCTAAACTTGATAAAGGCCGTGGTTCAGTTGCTACTGTACTTGTACAGGATGGTACACTTAACGTTGGTGACCCACTTGTTGCAGGTAGCGCATACGGCAGAATCAGAGCTATGATGGACGACAAGGGCAGAAGAGTTAAGAGTGCAGGTCCTTCAACACCTGTTGAAATTCTTGGTCTTTCAGAAGTTCCATCTGCAGGTGATTCATTCTACGTTGCAGAAAACGAAAAACAGGCAAGACAGGTTGCAGAAAGCGTTGTTGCTAAAACAAGAACTGAAATGCTTAAAAATACACCACAGAAAGTATCTCTTGATGACCTCTTCACACAGATTCAGAGCGGTAACATCAAAGACCTTAATATCGTAGTTAAGGCTGACGTTCAGGGCTCAGTTGAAGCTGTAAGACAGTCACTTGAAAAACTTTCAAATGATGAAGTAAGAGTTAGAATTATCCACGGCGGTGTTGGTGCCGTTACAGAATCTGACGTTATGCTTGCAAGTGCATCAAATGCTATTATCATCGGCTTTAACGTAAGACCTGAACCAGCAGCAAAAGCATCAGCAGATGCTGAAAAGGTTGATATCCGTCTTTACAGAGTAATCTATGCGGCTATCGAAGACATTACAGCAGCTATGAAGGGTATGCTCGACCCTATCTTTGAAGAAAAAGTTATCGGTCATGCAGAAGTTCGTCAGACATTCAAGGCTTCAGGCGTTGGTACAATCGCCGGCAGCTACGTTCTTGACGGTAAGCTTCAGAGAAACTGTCTTGTAAGAATCGTAAGAGACGGTATCGTTGTATACGAAGGCGAACTTGACAGCTTAAAGAGATTCAAAGATGACGTTAAGGAAGTTAATACAGGTTACGAATGTGGTCTTGTATTCAAGAAATTCAATGACGTTAAAGAAGGCGACCAGGTAGAAGCATACATCATGCAGGAAATTCCGAGGTAAGTAGAATATGAGAAAAGTTAACACAAGAATGATTCGTATAAATGATGAAATTCAGCGTGAAGCAGCCAATATCATTCGTTCAGAAGTTAAAGATCCAAGAATCGGCAGCCTTACAAGCGTTATCAAGGCTGAAACAACAAGCGACCTTAAATATTGTAAAATTTATGTTTCAGTATTTGGCAATGACGAAGAAAAAGCAGCTGTTATGAAAGGCCTCAAAAATGCAGCAGGCTTTATCAGACACCTTCTTGCTGAAAGAATCAATTTAAGAAACACACCTGAACTTATCTTCAAGCTTGATGATTCTCTTGAATACGCTATGAGAATGGATAAACTTATTAACGAAATTTCAAAGGGAAGCAGTGAAGAATAATGGCAGGCTTTGATGAAATAAGACAAATGATTGAAATGAGCAGCGTAATTGCTGTGTCCGCACACACAAGCCCTGACGGAGATGCCGTTGGGGCGTGCTGCGGCCTTGCTATGGCTCTTAAAGAGCTTGACAAGGAAGTAATTGTGCTTCTTGAAGAATACCCTGAAAGCTTTGATATAATCCCTACAGGCGGTCTTGTATATCACGAAATGCCTGAGGATTTTGCACCTGATCTTTTCATCGCCCTTGACTGCGGCGATGTGGACAGACTTGGCAAAAATGCAGAGCTTTTCAAGGCAGTTCCAAATACAATCAATATTGACCATCACAGAAACAACACAAACTTTGCAAAACTTAATTATGCTATGGAAGAAGCATCATCAGCAAGTGAACTTGTATTCATGCTTCTTTATGGCTACGCACCTATACACGAGGATATAGCGGCAGCCCTTTACACAGGCATAATTTACGATACAGGCGGTTTCCGCCACACATCCACAACTTCAGCTACAATGGCTATTGCATCTGAACTTATGGAATATGATTTTGATTTCAATGCAATCTACAACAGAATTTTCTTCACAAGAAAACTTGGCGAAGCAAAGGCTCTTGGTATTGCGATGGAAAGAGTTGACACTGCATTTGACGGCAAGGTGGTACACACATATGTTACTATTGAAGATATGAAAAAATGCGGTGTTGGCAGCGATGACCTTCACGAAATCACAGGCTTTATCAAAGGCATCGAAGGCAGTGTGGCAACTATGTTTGTTTACGAAAAAGCACCTTCTGTGTTCAAGGTAAGTATGAGAAGTGAAGACGAAATTGATGTGTCAGAGGTTTGTGCTGCATTTGGCGGCGGTGGACACAAAAAAGCGGCAGGATGTACACTTGAAGGCAATCCTGAAGAAATAATAAAGACTGTGCTTAAGGAAATTGAAAAACAGTTTTAATAAAGGTTTGGGGGTAAAAATCCTTGGACGGAATAATTAACATATATAAAGATAAGGGATTTACATCCCACGACGTTGTGGCAGTTGTGCGCCGTACAATAAACCAGAAAAAGGTTGGTCATACAGGCACACTTGACCCTGATGCAACAGGAGTTCTTCCTATATGCGTGGGAAAGGCTACAAAACTTGCAGACTACATTATGGCTGCAGAAAAAACTTATATTGCGGAAATAACACTTGGTGTTACAACTGATACCCTTGACAGCAGCGGAAACGTGCTTGAAACAAAGGAAGTTAACTGCAGCGAAGAAGATATCAGAAACGCCGTAAAAAGCTTTATAGGCGAGCAGGACCAGGTTCCGCCTATGTATTCTGCAATTAAAATTAACGGAAAAAAACTTTATGAACTTGCAAGAGAGGGCAAGGAAATTGAAAGAAAGGCAAGAAGAATAAACATATTTGATATTGAGATACTTTCTTTTGAAATGCCGGACAAGTTCAGAATAAAAGTGGACTGCTCAAAAGGTACATACATAAGAACATTATGTGGTGATATCGGTGAGAAACTTGGCTGCGGCGCTCATATGAGCAGCCTTGAAAGAACAAGAAGCGGTTCATTTGTTAAAGAAAACAGCATAACACTTGATGAATTGAAGAATCTGTGTGAAAATGGAGACAGTGACAAGGTTCTTCTTTCTATGGAAAAGGCTGTTGAAAAATATAAAAAAATAATTGTATCTCCAAAGGCAGAAAAACTGCTTTATAACGGAGCTAAAATATATAAAAATTTCTTCAAAAACAATGATAATGCTGAAAAAGACGAAATTGTGGCAGTTTATGACAGTAAAATGAGTCTTGTTGGCTTATACACATTGCTTTTTGATGAAGAAAAAAATGAGGCTTATATCAAGCCTGCAACTATGCTTATGTAATGAAAGGGCACGTGCGTTATGGAACATATAACAAATACAAATATAAAACAGAATGTGCCTACAGCAGTGACATTAGGCAACTTTGACGG
>JAFYQL010000023.1 GCA_017547125.1 Bacillota bacterium | reverse complement strand
GAATTGACCATTTGTCACTCAGCATTACAACACACATAGGACCTGGTGCAATTGCAATTGCGTGTACAAAAAAACTTGATATTTGATAAGGGAGAGGCTTTTTATAAGCCTCTTATTTTTTTGTGTGGAATAAAATATTATGAGTGGGAAAAAATAGCTTTGGTGTTGCATATATTTAACAGAAATGCTATAATCAAAATTGTTTTAGCACTCTTGTGATGCGAGTGCTAAAGAAACAGATACAAGGAGGAAAAAATAATGAAACTCAGACCATTAGGCGATAAAGTTGTTATTAAACAGATGGAAGCAGAAGAAAAGACTAAATCAGGTATTGTTCTTCCTACACAGAGTCAGGAAAAACCACAGCAGGCAGTTGTAATTGCGGCAGGCCCTGGCGGTATGGTATACGGCGAAGAGGTTGTTATGGCAGTTAAGCCTGGCGATAAAGTTATTTATTCAAAATATACAGGCACAGAAGTTAAGATGGACGGCGAAACATTTATTATTCTTAAGCAGGCTGACATTTTAGCTGTTATTGAAGACTGATTTTTATAATTGGAGGTGGCAGATATGCCAAAGCAGATTTTATACGGAACAGAAGCCAGAAAGGCTATGGAAGCAGGCGTTAACAAGCTTGCCGATACAGTAAAGGTTACTCTTGGTCCTAAGGGAAGAAACGTTGTACTTGACAGAAAGTTTACATCACCTCTTATTACAAACGACGGTGTGTCAATTGCAAAGGACATTGAATTTGAAGATCCATACGAAAACATGGGTGCGCAGCTTGTTAAGGAAGTTGCTACACAGACAAATGATGTTGCCGGTGACGGTACAACAACTGCAACTGTACTTGCGCAGGCTATGATTCAGGAAGGTCTTAAGAATATTGAAGCCGGTGCAAATGCAATCATTTTAAGAAAAGGTATGCAGAAAGCAACAGAAGCGGCTGTTAATGAAATTAAGAAAATGAGCCAGATTGTAAGTACAAAGAACCACATCGCAAGAGTTGCGGCTATTTCTTCAGGTGATGATGAAGTGGGCAACATGATTGCTGATGCTATGGAAAAGGTTACAAACGACGGCGTAATTACAGTTGAAGAAAGCAAAACAATGAGTACAGAACTTGACCTTGTTGAAGGTATGCAGTTTGACAAGGGTTACCTTTCAAGCTACATGTCAACAGATATGGAAAAGATGGTTGCTGTGCTTGAAGATCCATTTATTCTTATTACTGACAAGAAGGTTTCAAGCATTCAGGAAATTCTTCCTGTACTTGAAGAAATTGTAAATATTGGTGCTAAGCTTCTTATTATTGCTGAAGATGTTGAAGGTGAAGCACTTGCGACACTTGTACTTAACAAGCTTAAGGGTACATTTACTTGTGTTGCGGTTAAGGCGCCTGGCTATGGCGAAAGAAGAAAAGAACAGCTTGCTGATATTGCTGCACTTACAGGCGGCCAGGTAATCAGCGACGAGTTTGGCATTGAACTTAAAGATGCTACACTTGACATGCTTGGTCGTGCAAAGACAGTAAGAGTTGAAAAAGAACACACAATCATTGCTGATGGTGCTGGTGATAGTTTTGTTATTGATGCAAGAATCAGACAGATCAAGGCTGCAATTGAAGAAACATCAAGTGATTTTGACAGAGAAAAACTTCAGGAAAGACTTGCTAAGCTTGCAGGCGGTGTTGCTGTAATCAGAGTTGGTGCTGCTACAGAAACAGAAATGAAGGAAAAGAAACTCAGAATGGAAGACGCACTTGCTGCTACAAGAGCTGCGGTTGAAGAAGGTATTGTTGCAGGCGGCGGTACAGCACTTATCCATGCTATTCCTGCAGTTGAAAAGATTGTTGAAGAACTTCAGGGTGATGAAAGAACAGGTGCGAGAATCGTTCTCAGAGCACTTGAAGCACCTATGAAGCAGATCGCTTTAAATGCGGGTCTTGAAGGTGCAGTTATTGTAAACAGTGTTAAAGAAAAAGAAGGCAATATTGGTTTCAATGCACTTACAGAAGAATATGTTGATATGTTTGAAGAAGGCATTATTGACCCTGCTAAGGTTACAAGAAGTGCACTTCAGAATGCTACATCAGTTGCATCTACATTCCTTACAACAGAGGCTGTAGTTGCTGAATTCCCTGACAAAAATGCTCCTGCAATGCCTGCAGGTGCCGGTATGGGCGGATACATGTAATGTGAAAAATTAAAAGACGATGTCGTGAAGGCATCGTCTTTTTTTATTTGCGGGAAAGAAACTGAGCAAAGGAAAGAAGGTTTTCTTTTTGTTTTGGGGCAAGAGAGGTGAATATATCATTTATCTGACGGCGTATGGATTCGGATTCGGCTGCTGAATATGTGAGCCTGTCTTCTGATGTGCCCATAAGCCAGGAAGGGTTGACGTTGAAATAGTGAGCGAGAATCTGTATGGTTGGAATTTTGGGAGACATGCAGTTGTTTATGTATCGTGAAATGCTTGAGGGGCTCAGATTTACCACAGAGGCTATAGTGTATATGGTTTCGTTATTTTCTGTCATCAGTTGTTTGAGTCGCTGCGAAAAAAGGCTGTTTAAATTTTTTTGTGTTGTCATAACAGACCTCCTACTGTGAATTTATATGTGCAGTATAACATATCGTGTTATTAAAATCAATTACGAAACGTGTATAATATGTAGAAAATACACGATACGTGTTGACATGGAAAAATTCTTATGTTAGGTTATGTCAAGGGGGTGCTTGAAGTTGAAAGAGAAAAAATTTGAAGAGATGACGGAGCTTAAAAGGCTTATTAAGAAAAAGAATTATTCGTACAGAGTGATGGCAAAGGAAATGAATATAAGCCTTGATGCGTTTAATAACAAGATAAACGGTTACACTGCAATTAACCTTAGAGAGGCTGAAAAATTGATTGAAATACTTGGAATAAGCGGAAAAGACGTGAACCGTTATTTTTTTGGTAAATGTTGCGAAACTCAACAAAAAGGGGCTGAAATGCATGTTTTCTGAAAATGGGTTTGACTGGATTTTGTATTTGCTGATGTGGACAGAATGTTTGGTTATGATGATGTTGGTGTATGAAAATTATAAGATTGAAAAGAAAATTGAGAGGTACAGAGAGTTTTACAGAAGAATGTTTCGAGACAGAAAAAATCACGATTTAAGGAATGACAGATATGGCCAGAAAAAGAGACAGTAATCTGCTGGAGTATGGTATTTCGGAATTTGCCTACAGAGAGATGCTTTATTTTTGTATGCAGTACGGTGAGAAAAAAGAGGAACTTGGCAGAATATATTCTGTGAGCGGTACAAGGTGTGACAGGCAGAAGGTTAAGGGAAAATGCGGGGACATTGTTTTTGAAAAGGCTGCGAAGGCCATTATGCTGAAGGAAGAAATCGATATGATTGAAGTTTCTGCTAAAGAGGCCGATGAATTTTTGTGGGAGAGAATAATTGACAATGTATGTTTTCAG
>JAFYQL010000022.1 GCA_017547125.1 Bacillota bacterium | reverse complement strand
TATGAAGTTATAACAGCAGAAAATGGCCGTGAAGCCATTGAAAAAAATGAAGCGGAAAAGCCTGATCTTATTATGCTTGATATCATGATGCCTGAAGTTGACGGCTACGAAGCATGCAAAAAGATAAGAGAAAAATACAACACTCCTATCATTATGCTTACAGCAAGGGCAGAAGAACTTGATAAGGTGCTTGGTCTTGAACTTGGTGCTGACGATTATGTTACAAAACCTTTTGGTGTGAGAGAACTTATGGCGAGGGTTAAGGCTAACTTAAGAAAAAGAGCACCTGTTGTGGAAGAAAAACCTGTTATGCCTGAAAACAGTCTTGCATTTGGCAAGCTTGTTATTGACCTTGATATGTTTGAGGTTAAAAAAGGCGATGAAAAAATTGACCTTACGCTCAGAGAGTTTGAACTTCTTAAATTCCTTGCATCTGAAAAAGGACAGGTTTTCTCGAGAGAAGCTCTTATGGAAAAGGTTTGGGGATATGACTATTACGGCGACGTAAGAACAGTTGACGTTACAGTAAGAAGACTTAGAGAAAAGATTGAAGATGACTCTGCAAAGCCTGTTTATGTGCTTACAAAACGCGGGGTTGGATATTATTTTGGCGGTTAAAATTGGGTTTTAACAAAACGGTGATAAAAAAGTATGAAGAGTATTAAGGGCAAGCTTATAGCGCTTTATCTTGGTCTTGTGCTTGTAGTTATGATGGTCAGCGGAAGCTTTATACTTTTAAGCTTTCAGAGCATGGAGCTGCAGAAGGCCCACGATCAGATGAGGGTATATGCTGAAAAAATAAGTGAACAGGTAGTGCTTTCCAATGACGAGGCAGACTTTCAGAGCGGGCTTTTGTCTTTCAGCCAGAGCGGGTCTTCAGACAGTGCTTTGCAGGGCAACATCATAAGCCTTGACGGGGTGACTATAGCTTCAACGGCAAGCAGCAAGCCTCCTTTTAAACAGTATAAAAATTCTGTTATAATAAGTGCTTTTGCAGGCGAAGAGGCATTTTCGAGAAGAGCTGAAACCACAGATGGTGTGAAGTGGCTTTCTTTTGCTGCGCCTGTGCAGATTAATGGTGACACAAAGTATGTGGGTTATACAAGAATGAATGCAGATGCTATTTACGAAAGTATAAATAACACTGTAAGAACAATTACTCTTGCGGTTGCCATTGCCATGCTTCTTACGTTCTTCATTGGATATGTATTTTCAAGCACACTTACAGGGCCTATCGTTGCCCTTACAGGCAAGGCGAAACAGCTTGCACGAGGTGACCTTGACCAGAGCGTAAGAGTATATTCTGCCGACGAAATCGGTCAGCTTTCTGAAACATTCAACTATATGGCCTCCGAGCTTAACAAAACCCTTGGAGA
The DNA here is from genome assembly GCA_017547125.1 of Bacillota bacterium. Classification (GTDB taxonomy): domain Bacteria; phylum Bacillota; class Clostridia; order Lachnospirales; family Anaerotignaceae; genus HGM11808. The sequence goes on along the minus strand of JAFYQL010000022.1, from coordinate 1,662 downwards.
AATAAGCAAGGAAAAGAATAAGCTTGAAATACTTCTTCATAATATGAAAGATGGTGTGCTTTCTTTTGACAGATATGGCGTGCTTGTACATAAAAATACTGCTGCCGATGAACTTCTTGATATGGATGAAAGCTTTTTGTCAATTGACGAGTTCATTAAGAAATTTGAAATTAATGCCGGCATTATAATAGATATGATGCAGCCGGGCTTTTCAAAAAATATAAGCTTCTGGCACGGAAAAAAATATATAAATGCAAACTTTTCTCCATACTTTAACGAAAAAGAACTTCAGGGTGTTGTTATAGTGCTTCAGGATAACACAGAATTTAAGAAGCTTGACGATATGCGAAAAGAGTTTGTTGCCAATGTAAGCCACGAACTTCGTACACCGCTTACAACAGTTAAGGGGTACACAGAAACCCTTATGAATGGCGCCATTGAGGAAAAAGAAGTTGCAATGGATTTCCTTGATATTATCAATGCTGAAACTGACAGAATGAGTTTTCTTGTTCGAGACCTTCTTGAACTTTCACGCTTTGACAACAAGCAGATTGCATTCAGAATGGTTAAGGTTAATGTTAATGATTTTGTACAGGAAAATATCAGACAGAACAAACTTCATGCAGATAATAAAAATCAGACACTTACATTTGAGCCTTATGGCAATGCAATTCAGGTGACTGCAGACAAAAACAGAATTGCACAGGTGTTTAATAACATACTTACAAATGCTATCAAATACAGCGCTGAGGGTGCGTCAATCAAGGTTTGGATACACGAAGACAGAAACTTTGTGAAGATAAGTGTTAAGGATACTGGTATGGGTATTTCAAAAGAAGACCTGCCAAGAATTTTTGAAAGATTTTACCGCGTAGACAAGGCGAGAAGCCGTGCTATGGGCGGTACAGGTCTTGGACTTGCTATTGCAAAGGAAATTATGGAAAGTCACGGCGGAGACATAACTGCAGAAAGTGTGTATGGTAAAGGAACAACTATGACAATGCATTTTCCTAAAAATCCGCAGATAAAAGAAATATAAATAAAGAGTGGTTTCTGTTTTGCTGCACATTGGTTGCAGCATAAAAGGAATAACGGTGATCATAAATGAGCAGAAAAAAACGAGATTTCAAAAACATTTCGCTGACACTTCTGCTTGTTGCCGCAATATACCAGACAGGAACGTTATGGCTTGAAAATTATTCGGGCCATAACTTTTTTTATTACATCTCTTCAATGGGCAGGGGCGCAGGCTCGGGCATAGTAGATGCCAGTGCATTGGATGCAGAATGTGCAACTGTTGGCTACGGCAACAAAATGTTTGATGTGCTTTACGGTGAAAATGTAAAGAAAATTAAAGAATGTGCAGACGATGTTATTAAACAGACGGCAGAAAAAAGTGTTATTGAAGGCAGTGAAGAAATAGATATTGCTTCAGTTATAGAGAAAAAGGCCGTTGTTTTTGCCATGCCGTTTGAAGTTTCTGCGGCAGACTATCTTAATGCTCTTGGTGCTGATGTGACAGAGCAGAATGTGTACGAATACAGATTTGACAGTATTATTGTTGTGCCGGCGGCAGAAGAAGAAACTGAAGACGAGGCGTATTTTGTAAACAGTGCATCAAACACAGCCATAATTACAAGAGGTCAGTCAGAAAATGGACAG
>JAFYQL010000021.1 GCA_017547125.1 Bacillota bacterium | reverse complement strand
GTACCGCTTGGAGCATCAATTTTCTGATTGTGGTGCTTTTCAACGATTTCGATGTCAAAGCCTGAATCATAGAGAGTTTCAGCCATTTTCTTAACTACTGAAAGAATAAGGTTTACACCGACAGACATGTTTGCTGATTTGAGAAGAGCAACTTCTTTAGCATATTCGTGAACCTGTGCAGTAAGCTCTTCTGAAAAACCTGTTGTACAAAGTACGGCAGGTGTGTTTGTGTTTTTGCAGTATTCAATAAGTGCAGGGATAGCAGCTGCAGTTGAAAAGTCGATGATAACGTCGCCTTTAATTGTACAGTCATTTACACTTTTGAAAACAGGGTAGTCTGCAACAATGCCGTCACGTGGGTCGATACCTGCAACAACCTGACAGTTTTCGTCGGCAGCAACAATACCTTCAACTACTCTGCCCATTTTGCCGCCGCAGCCGTGGATAATGATGTTTGTCATTTTAAACACTCCTTTTCGATATTATGGGAAAAGGGAGGCATTTACGGCCTCCCTAAATGTTCATTAAATAAGGTTATGCACTTTCATTGCATCTTTAAGAATTTCAAGGTTCTTTTCTTCCATTTCGTATAATGGAGCGATTGTAGGACCTGCATTCATACCCATAAGGTTGCATGCTGCCTTAACAGGGATTGGGTTTGTTTCAATGAAGAGTTTGTTTGCAAGGTCAAGTGTGCTGAGGAAAATTTCGCGGCTGCCTGCAACATCGCCTTCAAAGAATTTTTCACAGATGTCATTAACTGCCTTAGGCATAATGTTTGAAAGAACAGAGATAACACCTTTGCCGCCAAGTGAAAGCATTGGAAGTGTCTGGTCGTCATTGCCTGAGTAGATGCAGAAGTTTTCGTCACAGCATTCAGCTGCAATCTGTGCAATCTGGCTCATATCGCCGCTTGCTTCTTTGATAGCAACGATATTAGGAATTTTAGCAAGTTCTTTACATGTAGCAACTGAAATATTGATGCCTGTTCTGCCTGCTACAGAGTAGAGAATGATAGGAAGGCTTGTGCTTTCAGCAATGGCTGTATAGTGCTTTACAAGGCCTTTCTGAGTTGTTTTGTTGTAGTATGGTGTAACTACAAGAAGACCGTCAACACCGAGTGCTTCAGCGCCTTTTGCAAGGTCGATAGCGTGTGATGTAAGGTTTGAACCTGCACCTGCAATAACCTTTACTCTGTGGTTTACTTTGTCAACTGTGTGTTTGATAAGAGCGAAATGAGCTTCTTCAGAAAGGGCAGGTGATTCACCTGTTGTTACACATACAAAAAGTGCTTTTGTGCCGTTTGCAATCTGAAATTCAATCATTTCGTCAAGTGCTGTATAGTTAACTGTGCCGTCTGCGTTAAATGGTGTTACCATAGCTGTTGCTGAACCTTCGAATAAGTGAGCCATGTTAAATCCCCCTTTTAATAAAAAATACTCTATCTTTCTATTATATCACAATTACTGCATTTTTTTAATAAGAAGTTCTGCGATCTGAACTGCATTTGTAGCTGCACCTTTACGGATGTTGTCTGCTACACACCAGAAGTTAAGACCGTTGTCAAGGCTTTCGTCACGACGAACACGACCAACGTAAACCTCGTCTTTGCCTGTACAGTCAGTTGCGATAGGGTATGCGTTTGTAGCTGCATCGTCCTGAAGAACAAGGTTAGGGAATGCTGCCATTGTTGCTTTAGCGTCTTCGATATCGAATGCATTTTCAAATTCTACGTTGATAGATTCGCTGTGGCAGTTGAATACAGGAACACGTACTGTTGTTGCTGTAACTTTAAGGTTATCGTTATGAAGAATCTTTCTTGTTTCTTCAATCATTTTCATTTCTTCTTTTGTATAGCCGTTTTCCATGAAAACGTCGATGTGTGGAAGACAGTTGTTGTAGATTGGGTGAGGCCATTTTGAAGGAGCTTCGCCTTTCATTGTGTTTTCGAGGTCCATCCAGCCGCCCATACCGCCGCCTGAAACAGCCTGATATGTAGAATAAACAACTCTCTTAATTTTGTATTTGTCGTCAAGTGCTTTTAAAGGAAGCATAGCCTGAATTGTTGAGCAGTTAGGGTTTGCAATGATGCCTTTGTTCCAGTCGATATCTTCTGGGTTAACTTCTGGCACTACAAGTGGAACGTTAGGGTCCATTCTCCACTGAGCTGAGTTGTCAACTACAGTTACACCGTGAGCTGCTGCGATAGGAGCAAATTTTGCACTTGTGCTTCCGCCTGCTGAGAAAAGAGCGATGTCGATAGGTTTGTCAAATGAGTTTTCTGTAAGTTCTTCAACTACATAGTCTTTACCCATAAATGTGATTGTGCTGCCTGCTGAACGAGCAGATGCCATTACATAGAAATTTTCAATTGGAAGATTTCTTTCTTCAAGAACTTTAAGGAATGTTCTGCCTACCATACCTGTTGCGCCAACTACTGCTAAATTGATTTTTTTCATTTCTTTCACTCCTATAAAATTAGTATTCTTTTCGGCTTTATAACAAAAAAAGCCGGCGAACACCGACTAAAATACCTAAATCAACAAAACTGCTGAAAATGGGATTATTTAGTAGCGCTCCATCAATAATGATGACAGTCAGCAAACTATTAATTTGCTGCCCAGAATGGAAGGCTCAGGACCAACCAAACTTCGGCATCGTTCCCTTTTAATATACGTCATTTGCACCTGAAGCATCGATATATTTACTAATGAAAAATGCACCTCTACCATATTTTGAATTCATAGTAGCACTAATTAACATAAGTGTCAAATGTTATATGCATAAAAATTGAAAAAAATGTAATAAATATACCGTGAACGCTTAAAAAGTGAAAAATAGCTACGGAGGTATGAATATGAGTAAGGGAAAAAATGATTTTTTGCTTAGTGAGGACGATCGTATGAAGTATGAAATTGCACAGGAAATTGGTCTTGGCGATAAGGTTGCTGAGCTTGGATGGAAGGGACTTACATCCAGAGAAAGCGGTAAAATAGGGGGGCTTGTGGCTGCTAAAAAAAGAAAACAAAAAAAATAAAAAAATTTTTAAAAAGGTGTTGACAAAAGTATTGAAAGAGTGTATAGTATGTTTTGTTCGCAGCACAAAGCTTGCACAAACAGTGTGGAGAGGTGTCCGAGTGGTTTAAGGAGCCGGTCTTGAAAACCGGTGACTCCGCAAGGGGCCGTGGGTTCGAATCCCACCCTCTCCGCCATTTTTTTTGCTTGTAGACCAATTTGGAGAAATACCCAAGTGGTTGAAGGGGCTCCCCTGGAAAGGGAGTAGGTCGTTAATAGCGGCGCGTGGGTTCAAATCCCACTTTCTCCGTTTTGACAAAAAGTATTGACCAAAACGGTTTTGAGTATTATAATATATTCGTTAAATTCATAATGTAGGGGTATAGTTCAGTTGGTAGAACGTTG
>JAFYQL010000004.1 GCA_017547125.1 Bacillota bacterium | reverse complement strand
GAATACTATGTTCTTCACGATTATTTTTATGAAAGCGACGTGAATAACGGCACAAACAGCCAGAAAATTTATCGTAAAAAAATGCTTGAAATAATAGGAATTGAATACGCAGAAAGATTTTTGTTGCACTAAAAAATAAAGGCATCTCTTATGAGATGCCTTTTTATCATTCAATAGGAATAATAATTTTTGTAAGGTATTCGTTTTCGTTTTTAACATCAATAGGAGAAATGATATATTCCTCTGAAATAGGGCCGCAGACCTTGTAGTTGTTCTGGTTTATCCATTTCAATGCCTTGATGTGTGTTGTGATAATTTTACTGTGGCTGCCAACGTGCATTGCAGTAACTGCTTTGTAGCCACCGGTTGTTTTAAAGTTTTTATCATTTGGCATAGCGCCAAAAACAGGAACGCTTACCTCAAGGTCGCAGTCTTTTTTCATAAACTGCTCAAGAGGGTCGTTGTGATATGTAAGCACGATAGAGCCTATGCTCTTAAGGTTGTTTTTCTTTGCAATATCAAAAACTTCAAACCAACGCGCAACAGAAATGTATGCGTTTTGGTAGTTTAACTCAACTTTTCTTGTATATACGCAGTTGTATTTTGAGATATTTTCAATAACGATGCCTTCAGGGTCCTGTGTGATAACTGATTCGATATCTTCAGACTGATTGAAGCATGCCATAAAGTCTTTCTGCTTTTTAACTCTGCTGAGTGTAAGCTCAATTTCGTTATAAAGGTTGCGAAGGTTTTCGATGTCGGATTCTATCTTTTTGAGTCTCGCTTCAAGGCTGCTGCCAAGCACAGTAACATCGCCGTGGTAAACAAGCTGCTTGATTTCTTCAAGAGAGAAGCCGTATGTCTTAAGCTTTCTTATGGTGTAAAGCGTAAGCATCTGGTCTTCGGTATAATAACGATAGTTTGTGTCGGAGTCGCGATGAGTTGGCACAAGAAGCTGAATTTCGTCATAGTATCTGAGTGTTTTGATTGGTACGTTGCATATATCAGATATGTCGCCTATGGTGTAATATTTTTTTGCTCCCACAATTGCCGCCTCCTTTGGTGTATAATTTTGCACTGAGTATAATAATGTTTATTTTCTCGTTCTGCTATAAAGATTATAATATTTTGCTATGATTTAATCAATATGTTTTTTATATAATACATTTTACAGAATTATCCAAATAAAAAAAGACGGCTGCATAATACAACCGTCTTTATAATCAAAGATATCAGATAGCGCCTTTTTCTTTAAGTTCTGCAATCTTTTCTGCTGAATATCCGAGAGTTTCGCTAAGGATCTTTTCGTTGTGTTCGCCAATAAGTGGAGCTGGTCTTTCGCATTTATCTTCGATACCATGCATCTTGATTGGTGTACCAGGAATTCTGATTGTGTCTTCAATACCTGGCTGGTAAACATCCCAAAGCATGTTTCTAACTGCAATCTGTGGATGTTTGCATGTTTCAGGAATTGTAAGAATGTTACCAAATGGAATCTTGATACCAACGATGATTTCTTCAAGTTCAGCAACTGTCTTTGTTGTTGTCCATTCTTCGATGATAGCTTTAAGTTCGTCTGAATGTTTACATCTCTTGATGTTTGTTTCGAAACGTGGGTCCTGAACGAGTTCTGGTTTGCCCATAGCTTCTGCAAGTCTTACAAACATTTCTTCTACGCCAGTACCCATTACGAAGTCGCCGTCTTTAGCGTGGAATGAGTCAAATGGAGCAAGAGATGGGTCTGAGTTACCGTTACGGTGTGGTGTAGTACCTTCCATAGTATGTTCAACTACGAAGTTTTCCATAACTGAGAAAAGTGTATCGAGCATAGCGATGTCAAGTCTGCGGCCAACACCTGTTTTTTCTCTTTCATAAAGAGCCATAAGTACGCCCATGCAAAGGTATGCGCCTGAGAAGTTGTCGCCCATTGATGGACCAAGTTTTGTAGGAGGTGAATCTGGGAAACCTGTAACGCTCATCATACCACTCATAGCCTGAGCAACGATGTCGTAAGCTGGACGTGCAGCTAAAGGTCCTTCAAGACCGAAGCCTGAAATTGAACCGTAAATGATTCTTGGGTTGATTTCTTTAAGAACTTCATAACCAAGACCGAGTTTGTCCATAACGCCTACTTTGAAGTTTTCAACAACAACGTCAGCTGTTTTTACAAGATCAAGGAAAACCTGTTTTGCTTCTGGTTTTTTAAGGTCGAGTGATAAACCAATTTTGTTTCTGTTGATGTATGAATAGTAACCGCTGTGGCCGTTGCGCATAGGAGCCCAGTATCTTGTCTGGTCGCCAACGCCTGGCTTTTCAATTTTAATTACTTCTGCACCGTGGTCAGCAAGCTGCATTGTACAAAATGGTCCGCTGTATGCCTGTGTAAGGTCGAGTACGCGAACGCCTTCAAGTGGTTTTCTCATATGACATACCTCCAAATTACATTAATACCTGTTTTTTAAAAAAAGCTGTCTTAAAAGGGGGTAAGTTTTTAAGACAGCTTAAGTATCACTTTAGAAAATCTTAAGTAGATATAGATTTAATTATTTAGCTGGGTGTACAGCATCGTTGAAGTCTTCACGCTGTGGACCTCTCTGGTCTTTCTTAGCGATGAAGAGTGAACCTGTAGCTTCACCACATTTAACTGGTGGTACAAGTGCTGTAGCAGCTGTGCCAGGTGTAGCTACGCCTGACATGTCAGCGTCTGTTCTGTCAAGCTGGCAAGCAACTTTCCAAGCTTCAAAGTGGCATGTGTATGACTGGTTGCCAACTTTTTCAATTCTACCTGTGTATTCCATAAAGTCGCCTACGTATACAGGAGCTGTGAACTGTACGTTTTTGTAACCAAGGAAAAGGCTGATGTCGCCATCTACTAATACCATAAGTTCTGTTCCTACGTCGCCCCAGAAGTCAAGGATTCTTGCACCATTTACAAGACCGCCTACATAGTGTGCATCTTTAGCACTCATCATTACATGAAATTTTACTTCGCTTCCTACCATATCTATTCTCCTCCAATCGAAATTGCGTTAAATTCTTAAATTATTTGCTTGAAACGTGTTCGTGTACGAAAGCAGGGTCTGTTTCGCCTCTCTGGTCCTTCTTAGCAATGTAGAGAGAACCAACGCCTGTACCGCAAAGTACTGGAGGTACGAGTGCTGTAGCAGCTGTACCAGGTGTAGCTACGCCTGACATATCAGCATCTGTTCTGTCGAGCTGGCAAGCAACTTTCCAAGCTTCAAAATGGCATTTGTATGATGTGTTACCAACTTTTTCGATCCAACCGTGGTATTCCATGAAGTCACCTACGTATACAGGAGCTGTGAAGTTGATTTCTTCGTAGCCGAGGAAAAGGCTGATGTCACCGTCAACGCGAACCATAAGTTCTGTACCAACGTCGCCCCAAACCTGAACGATTCTAGCACCATTTACAAGACCGCCTACATAGTGTGCATCTTTAGCACTCATCATTAAGTGAAATTTTACTTTTTCTCCAACCATTTTAAATCCTCCTTTATAAATGAATAACTTTGAAAAATTTAATAAAGTTTAATTCATTTGATAGAATATCGCTTTATCACTATGATACTAATATAAACTATTCTTGTAAAGGAGAGTCAACCTGTTATTGAAAATAATTTCACTTTTGTTAAATAAAGTCGGCCCTAAAATCGCCCGTAACTATACAGTGGATTTTTATGCAATTTTTTGGTCTGACCAAAAAAAGTGCATAAAAAAGGTGGTATCTCTGCCTATAAAAGCTTTTAAAAGAGGTAAAACTACATAAACACTCCCGTGAAATCGAAAAAACGATGCTTGATTTTACTGGAGGGTTTTAATGAAAATGGTTTGCATGCTATTAATTTAATTCAGTGTTGATATTAATATAACAAACATATATAATGTGCATTGAAAGGCGGATTTTGTATGTGTACAGTGAATTTTTGGATGAAAAACACTGGATGTGTGCGACAAAGGGGACTGTGTTATGAAGAAAGTATTTTTTGTGATAAATCCAAAAGCTGGAAAAGGACAGGTAAAGAATTCGGTATTGGATGTGCTGGATGTGTTTTCTGAGGCTGGTATATGTGCGGAAGTTTATATAACGCAGGGAAGAAACGATGGAAGAAAGAGAATAGCAGATGTTGGTTCGCAGTGTGATATGGTTGTTTCTGCTGGCGGTGACGGCACTCTCAGCGAAACAGTAAAGGCGCTGATGGAAATAGAAGAAGAAAAAAGACCGGTCCTTGGCTATATTCCGGGTGGTACGGCAAATGACTTTGCCACAAGTCTCGAAATTCCTAAAAATCCTGTTAAGGCGGCAGAAATGATAGTAAAGGGAAAAGAATTCCGTTGCGATGTGGGATGCTTCAATGGGGAGCATTTTGTGTATATAGCTGCCTTTGGGGCATTTACAGATGTGTCATACGATACACCGCAGGAAGAGAAAAATCTTCTTGGTCATCTGGCATATATAATAGAAGGAATAAAGAGAATGCCTAATATCACAGGACACCGTATGAAGGTTGAGTTTGACGGACAGGTGATAGATAACGAGTTTCTTTATGGTATGGTTTGCAACACATACTCGGTGGCGGGTATTGCCAGCCTTAAAAATGAAAACGTTGTTCTGGATGACGGACTTTTTGAGGTTATACTTGTTAAGATGCCAAAAAGCACAGCGGAATTTCAGGCGCTTGTTACTGCACTGGTTATGAAAGACCTATCATCAGATGCCTTTTATAGCTTTAAAGCAAAGAAGGTTAAGTTTTATTCCGAAAATGAAGTTGCGTGGACCCTTGACGGGGAATACGGCGGTATGCATAGGGAAGTTGAAGTTGAAAACTGCCAAAAAGCCATTGGGGTGCTGGTGGGAGAAGAATTGGAAGAAAAATAAAAAAGTGTTTGACAAGGCCGTTTATATGTGCTATACTAACTCTTGCAGTAAGCGCATGGAGAAATACTCAAGTGGCTGAAGAGGCGCCCCTGCTAAGGGTGTAGGTCGTTCACGCGGCGCGAGGGTTCAAATCCCTCTTTCTCCGTGATAAAGGAAGTCTGAAAAGACTTCCTTTTTTTATTTCTGCAAGGGATGAACCCAAAGCGACGCGTGATGCGGCGTATAGGTGGGCGTTGAAAATCTCTCT
>JAFYQL010000218.1 GCA_017547125.1 Bacillota bacterium | reverse complement strand
AACAGAGCGAAAACAGGTAATGTTAACATATAGACAAAGAATTTAAAGTTATTTGTGCAAAGTACATAAATTGTAGTAAATAAGCCGTTATTGAAGGATTTTACTGTTGACAATAATGGATATAAAGGCTATGATTTGAGTATAGGTTAAGGTTGCCATGGGTGGGGGTAGTACGCGATTTTGTATAGTGCCCATGACTTGTCAGCTCAGTAAAACATAAAGGTAGTTTTTTTAAAATTAACACAGCGTTTCACAATGGTGTGTTTCTAATACCACAAATACTTTGCGTGCAAAATATTTTGTGGTGTTAAGGAAAAGGGCTACTATATTTTGTTATGCTTGCTTGCAGAAAGCAACTTAAAAGCCAGTTATAAACCCCTTGCAGACGGAGTCAAGGGTGTTAAACAATATTTTTATACAGGAGGAATTTGTAAATGAACTTCAATTTAACAAAAGAACAGACACTTGCAAAAGAATTATTCTACAAATTTGCAGAAAATGAGATCAGACCTATCGCAAAAGATATGGACGAAACTGAAGTATACTCATTAGATCTCGTTGCAAAGATGCAGAAGTGCCATATGTTCGGTATCCCTTACGGTAAGGAATACGGCGGCGCTGGCGCTGACAACCTCACATACACACTCTGTATGGAAGAAGTATCAAAAATCGACGGTTCAACAGGTATCACAATTTCTGTACATACATCACTTGCATGTGCATGTATCGAACAGTTCGGTACAGAAGAACAGAAACAGGAATTCTTAAGACCACTCGTTGACGGTTCAAAAATCGGTTGTTTCGGCTTAACAGAACCAGGCGCAGGTTCAGATGCTGGTGGTGTTCAGACAGAAGCTGTTAAATCAGAAGACGGCACATACTACACAATTACAGGTACAAAAGTATTCACAACAAACTCAGGTTTCGCTGATACATTCGTAGTATTCGCTCTTACAGACAGATCAAAAGGCTCAAAAGGTCTTTCAGCTTTCATCGTTGACAGAACAATGGAAGGTCTTTCAGTAAGCGAAAACATCGAACGTATGGGTATCAGAGCTGCTTCAAACTGTGAAGTTATCTACGAAGGCGTTAAAGTTCCAGCTTCAAGAATGCTCGGTAAAGAAGGTATGGGCTTCAAGATCGCTATGACAGCACTTAACGGTGGTCGTATCGGTATCGCTGCTCAGGCTGTAGGTCTTGCTCAGGGTGCTATCAACGAAGCAATCAAATACGTTAAAGAAAGAAAACAGTTCGGCAGAGAAATTGCTAAATTCCAGAATACACAGTTCAAACTTGCTGAAATGCAGACAAAAGTTGACGCTGCTCGTCTTATGACTTGGAGAGCTGCAACAGCTAAAGACAACCATGAAGATTACTCAGTATACGCTGCTATGGCTAAATTATTCGCTTCAGACGTAGCTAACGAAGTAACACGTGGATGCGTTCAGTTATTTGGTGGTTACGGCTACTGTAGAGAATATCCTGTAGAAAGAGCAATGAGAGATGCTAAGATTACAGAAATCTACGAAGGTACATCAGAAGTAATGAAGATGATCATCTCAGGCAACATGCTTAAATAATTAAAACTCAGGAATTCAAATATAATAAATTTTCGGAGGGAGAACACGAATGAAAATCGTTGTATGTATTAAACAGGTTCCAGACACAACTAGTGGCGTAGTTAAAGTAGACGAATTAGGCGTACTTAGAAGAGATCTTATGCCAACAATTATTAACCATGACGACAAGACAGCTATCGAAGCTGCTCTTCAGTTAAGAGAAAAACTCGGCGGTACAGTAACAATCGTTACAATGGGTCCTCCACAGGCTGACATCGCTATGAGAGAAGCATTAGCTATGGGCGCTGACGAAGCAGTTATCGTTGGTGGTAGAGAATTTGCTGGTTCAGACACATATGCTACATCAGGTATCCTTGCTGGTGCAATCAAAAATATGGAATACGATGTAATCATCACAGGTCGTCAGGCTATCGACGGTGACACAGCTCAGGTTGGTCCACAGCTCGGTGAAAAACTTGGTCTTCCACAGGTTACATATGTAGAAGAAATTATCGAAGCTACAGAAGAATATCTTGTAGTTAAGAGACAGTTCGAAGATGGTTACCACATCATCAAAATCAAGACTCCTTGCCTTCTTACAGCAATCCAGGAACTCGCTGAACCAAGATATATGACAGTTAGCGGCGTTTGGGAAGCTTACAAGAAAGAAGTTAAATTAGTTGGTTTCGAAGACATCAAAGATGACCTTGAAGTTGACTGGATTGGCTTAAAGGGTTCACCAACAAACATTTATGAATCATTCACAAAAGAACTTAAAGGCGCTGGTACAGTACTTAAAGATCTTTCACCTGAAAAGTTTGTTGAAGCTATTGTTGAAAAACTTGATGAAAAACACATCATCTAATTTATTCGCATAAATCAGAAAACAAGGAGGAAACCCTACAATGAGTAAAGATATATTCGTAGTAATTGAGCAGAGAGACGGTAAGGTTCAGAACGTTGGCCTCGAACTCGTTGGCGAAGCTACAAGATTAAACGCAGATTTAAAAGAACAGGTAGTTGCTGTTTTACTTGGCGGCGAAGGCATTGAAAACGAAGTTGACAGACTTTACGCTTACGGCGCTGACAAAGTAATCTTAGTTAAAGATGAAATGCTTAAAAATTTCGTAACAGAACCATATACAAAGGCTATCTCAGCTGTATGTAAAGCATACGATCCAGAAATCGTTCTTTTCGGTGCTTCATCAATCGGTCGTGACGTTGCTCCTAGAGTAGCTAGCCGTATCAAAACAGGTCTTGTTGCTGACTGTACAGGTCTTAGAATGTGCAAAACAGAAAGAGAAATCGCTAGAGAAAAAGCTTGCGGTTGCGTAGATCCTGAAAGAGCACTCCTTATGACACGTCCTACATTCGGTGGTAACCTTATGGCTACACTTATGTGCCCAAGAACAAAACCACAGATGGCTACAGTACGTCCAGGCGTTATGAAGAAAATCGCTAAAGACAAAACAAGAACAGGCGAACTTATTGAATTCCCAGTAGAATTCACAGCTGAAGATATGAACATCGAAATTCTTGAAGTTGTTAAGGCTGAACACAAAGCTGTTGACCTTACAGAAGCTAAGATCATCGTTTCAGGTGGTCGTGGTGTTGGCGGTCCAGAAGGTTTCGGCATCATCAGAGAACTTGCAGCTGCTATCGGCGGTGAAGTAGGTTCATCAAGAGCTTGTGTTGACGCTGGCTGGATCGAAAAAGACCGTCAGGTAGGTCAGACAGGTAAGACAGTTAGACCTGAACTCTACGTTGCATGTGGTATTTCAGGTGCTATTCAGCATATCGCTGGTATGGAAAACTCAAACTTCATTCTCGCTATCAACAAGAACGAAGCAGCTCCTATCTTTGGTGTAGCTGACCTCGGTATCGTTGGCGACCTTAAAGTTATCGTTCCAAAGCTTACAGAAGCTATCAACAAATTCAACGAAAACAAAGCAGCTCAGTAATTTGAGTGAACTAAAGCCGGTGCTTGCACCGGCTTTTTTATTGCAGACAAAAAGACCTTGCACTTAATAGGTGTAAGGTCTTTTTGTTTATATAAATTTGATAAAAGAAATAATTATCAGATGTAGTGGATAAAATGCATAGAAAAAATATTTCGGAAGCTTTATGTTGATATTTGGAAGGAATAAAATCAGCGGCAGAGCAAGTATCGCAAAACCCTGTGCAAACATTATTGAACCAAGTGCTGAAACAAATGTGGCAATAGATATAAGTATAATGCCCGTCAGTTTTTCTTCGTCCATAATGAAGAAACCAAAGGCGAGTATAAGTCCATAAAGTCCATAATCAAGGTTGAGAACTGCTGTAAGTAAAGCGAGTATTATAGCGTGTATATTTTTTTCGTTTTTTACAAAATTAAGCACCGTTGCAAAAAGTATAAGTTCAAACATAATGTTTACGCCTTTACGCAGAGAATACATATAAAAAGGCTGAGCTATAACTGCTGCAATAAGTATGCGTGTGATATATTTTTTGAAGTTGCTTGTATGTTTAACGCCTTGTGCTATTCCGTATGCATATATAGGAAATGAAATTCGGCCTATCATTCTTAAAAATATATGCTCGGGAAAAAACACAATACCTATATGGTCAATAACCATAGTGATGGCGGCGATGACAAAAAGCAGAGTATTCTTT
>JAFYQL010000217.1 GCA_017547125.1 Bacillota bacterium | reverse complement strand
TTCTGCATCTTATCAAGATTTTCCTGGATAAGGTTTTTGCTAACATTCTGACCTTCGGAAAGTTCTTTCATAACGTCTGTTTTAAGACCTGAGATGTGTTCAAAAAAGAAATTCTGATTTTTCATCTGTCCTTCGCTTATTTCTTTTAAAACACCTGTCTTAAGGTCATCCTGTTCTTTTTTAAGTTCTTTGATGGCCGCAACTGTTTTTTCTCCCTCACCTGCATTATTTTTATTTTTTGAAATAACCATTACCTGAAGAATTATAACCACAACAAGCAATGCAATAATAAGTATTTCCATAAAAACCTCCTGCGCAATTATTTGCGTTTTATTTTTTGTGAGCCAAACTTAAAGCCCATCACGGCGCCAACCATACCTCCAATTATGTGGGTTATGTTTGACACATTGTCGTTAAGCATCACGCCGTTTACTATTTCTCCGCCTATGTATATAACAGCCACAAGTATAAATGTGAGCGGTATTGTTCCGTCTGTAAGTCTTGTTACGGAAGAAAGAAGTATAAATGCAAAAACCACTCCGCTGGCACCAAGAAGTCTCACATTAGGGAATATAAGCACATTGAAAAGTCCCGTTGCAAGTGCAGTTGTCACTATAACTGCAATTATATCTGCCGAGCCGTATTTTTCTTCAAGCAACGGACCAAGTATAAGTATCAGCATTATGTTTCCGAAAAAGTGTGACCAGTCTGCGTGACCAAAAACATGCAGAATAAGTCTTGGATACATCATTATATCTGACCACGATGTTTTGTATATGCTGAAAAACGCTATGTTTGAAGCTCCCGCCGTAAACACGTTCATCACAAGTGACACAAAGCAGATTATTGCAAATGTAAGCACCACAGGTGAATTGAAGCTGATTCTGAACTTATTCATAATAAGCACCTCCTTTTTTAATTTTATCACGGCAAAAAATCACCTTCAATAGAGAACATTTAAATTATTTTTTCGACAGTATTTTTTGTGATTGTGTCATTTTTTGAAATAAAAAAGTGTACGAATACATAAATTTGGCAAAATCGGCTATGTTAATATTTATCCGTAAGGAGAGTGATACCAATGATAGCATTTAATTTTTTTAAACCAAAACCCGTACCAGAGCCCGTAAAGGACGAGCCTGCAGGCGAAATGAAGATTGAATACATACCTGTTGAAGATATAAAGCCAAACCCAAATCAGCCAAGAAAATTTTTCGACCTTGCATCTCTTAATGAGCTTACGGAATCTGTAAAACTTTACGGTGTGTGTCAGCCTATAACTGTGCGCCTTATAAACGGCCGAAGCTATGAGCTTGTAGCAGGGGAAAGAAGACTTCGTGCCGCAAAAAGCGCCGGCCTTGAAACAATACCCGCTATAGTTATGACCATGACTGACAACAAAAGCGCCCTTATCGCCATGGTCGAAAACCTCCAGCGACAGAATTTAAGCTTTATTGAAGAAGCCGAAGGATACTCCTGTCTTATAAATGACTACGGGCTTACTCAGGAAGAATTGGCAAAAAAAGTAGGCAAAAGTCAGTCTGCCGTAGCAAACAAGCTTCGTATACTCCGCCTTCCGCCGCAGATTCTTAAAACAATATACGAAAACGGACTTTCCGAAAGGCATGCAAGAGCCCTTTTGAAAATACCAGACGAAGTGATACAAAAATCAATACTTGATAAGGTTATTGAACAGGACCTTAATGTTAAAAACACCGAGGCTCTTGTAAACGAAATGGCAGAAAAAATAAAAAACAACGAAGTTTTTGAAATAGAGAAAAAAGAAATACATTCTTTCAGCGACAGCCGTCTTATAATAAACACCGTAAAGAAAACCGTTGACGTTATAAACAAAACCGGTGTAGGCGCACAATATACCATTGACGAAACTGAAATAGGCACAGAAATAACCATATTTGTTCCAAAAACTGCAAAGGCACAGTAACCTTTTTATAGTCCAATTGTTTCTGAAAAAATACACTTTGGTACTACCTATCTCGATTTTTTTATTGAATGCATTACTTCAGAGTGATATAATTATAAAGTATTTTATGAATTTTATTTTAACCGGCCTTCCACCGGCTTGAAATTCAAATTTATATCGAAGGGAAGTAATATTATGACAAATCAGTATCTTATTGATGTACTCGAATCAGTAAAGAAAAGAAATCCTGGCGAACCTGAATTTATTCAGGCATTAACAGAAGTTCTCGAATCTCTTGAACCTGTTATTGAAAAAAGACCTGACCTCGTAGCAGCAGGCGTTATCGAAAGACTTGTTGAACCTGAAAGACAGATTATCTTCAGAGTTCCTTGGGTAGATGACAACGGCAAAGTACAGGTAAACAGAGGCTTCCGTATTCAGTACAACTCAGCAATTGGTCCTTACAAAGGCGGTATCAGACTTCATCCATCTGTAAACCTTGGCATCATCAAATTCCTTGGTTTTGAACAGATTTTCAAAAACAGCCTTACAACACTTCCTATGGGCGGCGGCAAAGGTGGCAGCGACTTCGATCCTAAAGGCAAATCAGACGGCGAAGTTATGCGTTTCTGCCAGAGCTTTATGACAGAACTTTGCAGACACGTAGGCGCAGACCTTGACGTTCCTGCCGGCGACATCGGTACAGGCGCAAGAGAAATCGGCTACATGTTTGGTCAGTATAAGAGAATCAGAAATGAATTTACAGGCGTTCTCACAGGTAAAGGCCTCACATACGGTGGCTCACTTGCAAGAACACAGGCTACAGGCTTTGGCGTATGCTACTTCACAAACGAAGTTCTTAAAGCAAACGGCATGAGCTTTGAAGGCAAAAAAGTTATCGTTTCAGGTTCAGGCAACGTTGCTATCTACTGCAACCAGAAAGCTACAGAACTTGGCGCTACAGTAATTGCTATGTCAGACTCAAATGGCTACATCTACGATCCAAACGGTATCGACCTTGCAGCTGTTAAACAGATCAAAGAAGTTGAAAGAAAGAGAATTAAAGAATATGTTGCAACTCATCCAGGTTCAACATACACAGAAGGCTGTGCAGGTATCTGGTCACTTCCTTGTGATATCGCTCTTCCATGTGCTACACAGAACGAAATTGACAAAGCAAGTGCTGAACTTCTTGCAGCTAACGGATGTAAAGTTGTTTGCGAAGGTGCTAACATGCCATCAACTCCAGAAGCTATCGCAGTATACTTCGAAAAAGGCATCATCTACGGTCCGGCTAAAGCTTGTAACGCAGGCGGCGTAGCTACATCAGGCCTTGAAATGAGCCAGAACTCAATGAGATATAGTTGGTCATTTGAAGAAGTTGACGCAAAACTTCAGGACATCATGAAGTCAATCTTCAAAGCATGTGATGATGCAGCAAGAGAATACGGTATGGAAGGCAACTACATGGCAGGTGCTAACATCGCCGGTTTCCTTAAAGTTGCTGAAGCTATGAAGGCTCAGGGTTGCGTATAATTTAATATAAAAGCAAAAATTAAAGGCGGAGAATATCTCCGCCTTTTTTTATTTCTTTAATATTTTTGAAATCAAACCAATTTCAAACAGTTGAGGATTAACTTTGCTTAATACCAGAAGTTCTTCGTCTGTAATTCCTTCATCTTCCTCTTTTATTTTTGGTTTTGGTGGTTTATCTATTTTTTTAACCTTGCCGGATACAAAACACACAACAATACAAAACATCACAATAAAACACGCAAATCCTTCCCATTGGTAAGTTTCAAAAACATATTCCATTAATCCTTTTATATGTTCTGTCATAAAATCGCCCTACCAACTTCCCACATCAAATTCACATGTTATTTCGCAAGAATCTCTTCCTTTCTTCCAAGAATTTCATCACTTAAAATTTCTTTTTCAACATTTTCAAAGCCTATTCTTGAAATAGTATCTGCAAATCTTTCGCCCGGTGCACCGTTTTCTTTATAGAACAGTATTGCTTTTTCAACTGCTGAAAGAACTTCTTCTTCGCTTGTGAAAATCTTGTTTACAACAATACCCCTTGCTACTCTCTTGCCCCATCTTCCGCCAAGATATAATGCATAGCCATATTCGCCGTCTGTCACTGCACCAAAAGGACACTTTCCAACGCATCTACCGCATTTGTTGCAAAGGCTTTCATCAATAACCGCCTTGCCGTCAACAACCTTTGGCACGTGCACAGGGCAAGCCTCTTCGATGAAGCATTTTTTACAGCCCTTGCAAGCTTCAGCATTAAACACAGGCACTCTTCTTCCGCTGATACCCACGTCGTTAAGGTCAGGTTTTACACAGTTGTTAGGACATCCGCCAACTGCAATTTTAAACTTGTGTGAAAGCTTAACATTGCCATAGCCCTTGAAAAACATATCGTGTACTTTTCTTGAAAGGCCGTATGTGTCACAAAGACCATACTGACAAGTTGTTCCCTTGCAGCTTACGATAGGACGCACCTTTGGTCCTGTGCCGCCAACTTCAAGGCCTTCTTCTGCAAGAAAAGCAATAAAATCGTCTATTTTTTCATAAGGAATAGCCTGAACTTCACAGTTAAGTCTTGTTGTAAAGGCAATTTCGCCGTTACCAAACTTTTCTGCCGCATCGGCTATCTTTTTCATTTCGGAAACAGTAATTTTTCCGTTTCGTGTAATAACACGGGCATTAAAATTGTCTGTGCCTACGCACTGCAAAAACCCCATACCCTTCACTCTTTTTATATCATCAGGGCTTAAAGTACATTTATTTTCAGCCATACCAAAAACTCCCTTAGTGTTTGATTTTGTTTGTAATTTCTTCCCCGTTAATATAAAGACCTACGTTCTTGATTGCGATATTCACAATTCTTGTAAGTGTTTCAGGAAGATGATAATGACCTGCAATATGTGGTGTTATAAAGATATTTTTTTCTTTCCACATTGGGTGGTCTTCAGGAAGCGGTTCAGGCACTGTTACGTCCATACCCGCCATTGAAAGTTTTCCGCTTCTTATTGCTTCAACAAGGTCATCCTGGTTTACCGCATCGCCGCGTCCGCCATTAAGAAAAACTGCGCCGTCTTTCATAGCATCAAATGTATCCTTGCAGAACATTTCTCTTGTTTCAGGTGTTGAAGGCATAATTGAAAGAACGATATCAGCCTTTGCAAGTGCTGTTTTAAGGTCTGTGTTGGCATAAACTTCGTCAACACCTTCTGGAATTTCTCTTACTGTTCTCTTAACACCGATAACGTATGAGCCAAAAGCCTTGCACATACGTGCGAAGCTTAAGCCAATATCGCCAAGACCAACTATACATACTGTTTTGTCTGAAAGAGATGAAATTGTGCCTTCATCAACCCATTTTGATTCATTCTGATGGTCTCTGTAGAGATGAAGCTTTTTGATAAGTGAAAGCATAAGAGCAAACATATGCTCTGAAACTGCCTTACTATATGCACCTGCCGCATTGGCAAGAAGTGTTTTTTCATTTAAAACTCCGTCAACAACATAAGCATCTGCACCTGATGAGTTAAGCTGAATAAGTTCAAGCTTTTCTGAACACTTGATAAAATCAACAGGAACATTGCCGATGATGATTTCTGCATTCTGCACCATTTCTTCTGTAACTGCTTTAGGTGTTGAGTAAACAATGTCACAACCTGGTGCTGCCTGAGCAAGGCGTGCTTTTTCATCTTCTGTCATAGGAACAATAGAAAGTATATTTTTAGCCATAACGATACCTCCGTGTATATGTTTGATATTATCCTAGTTTAAGTGTAACACAAACCAAAATTAAATAAAAGAAAAAGCGATACAAATGTATCGCTTTAAATCTATTATACAACCTGGAAAATATAGAATTTGAGATAGTCTGTTTCTGGCACGCCCCATAAAATCGGGTGGTCAGCAGACTGCTGTCTTACTTCAATCTGACGAAGCTGCACCTGCGCATCTTCTGCCGCAGAAACAAGCATTTTTCTGAAAAGCTCGTCAGTCATAAAGTGTGAGCATGAGCATGTTGCAAGATATCCGCCTCTTGGAAGAAGTTTCATTGCCTTCATATTAATTTCCTTGTAGCCGCGGATTGCATTTTTTACTGTGCTTCTGCTCTTTGTAAATGCAGGCGGATCAAGAATAATATAGTCAAAGTCACTCTTGCCTTTTTCAGCCATTTCTGTAAGAAGTTCAAATACATTGGCACATTTGTACTCGATAATATTATCAAGGCCATTCATTTTTGCATTCTTCTGTGCCATTTCAATAGCGTCGTCAGAAATATCTACAGAACAAACATATTCCGCTCCGCCCTTTGCCACATTAAGACCAAATGATCCTGTATGTGTAAAGCATTCAAGCACTCTCTTTCCCTTTGCGATTTTTGCTGCAGCAAGTCTGTTATATTTCTGGTCAAGGAAAAAGCCTGTTTTCTGTCCGTTTATATAGTCAACATTATATTTGATGCCGTTTTCTGTGATAATTACGTTGCCGTCAAGGTCGTCACGGAGTCCTTCCATCTTGAAAAACGCCTTGTATTCTTCCATACCTTCAAGTTTTCTTATGGCAACATCATTTCTTTCGTAAACAGCATCGATTGTTTCGCCCATTTCTCTTAAATAATCAACTGCCGCCTTAAAAATAATGTCTTTTCTTTTTTCAATACCAAGGCTTAAAACCTGTGCAACAAGAATATTTTCAAATCTGTCGAGAGTAAGGCCAGGGAAGCTGTCTGCTTCGCCGAAAATAAGACGGCATGATTTAAAGTCATCGCCCATTACAGTTTTTCTGTAGTCGATGGCATATCTTACTCTTCTTGTGAAAAATGCATCGTCAAATCTGTCATTTGCGTTTCTTGAAATGATTCTTACTCTGATTTTTGAGTTGTCGTTGATAAAGCCTGAGCCAAGATATCTGTCCTTTGAAGAATATACGTCAACCATATCGCCGTTTTCATATTCTCCGCTTATATTTGTAATTTCATCAAAATAAACCCAAGGGTGTCCGCCCTTAAGCATTTTTTCGCCTTTTGTTGTTATAGTAAGTTTTGTAAAGTTTCTTGATGCCATATTCATCATCCTTTTTATGTATATTAATTCCAAATTCCAACATCATAATAAATAGTATCATATTATCGCAAAATATTACATATTCTTTTGCTTAAAATTATACATTAAAATTTCTTTTGTCATCACAAAACCCATATATTTAGGGCTTTTCTTGACAATTTGACCCAAAATATTGTAATCTATAATTTGGAAAATACTATTAAAAATTTATTCAAGCAGGTGCACAAAATGGCAAAAAAAACTTCGGCTTCAAGCTACAACAACGAAAGTATCACCTCCCTTAAGGGAGCCGACAGAGTGCGTCTTCGTCCCGGCGTTATATTCGGCAGTGACGGCATAGAAGGCTGCGAGCATTCTGTATTTGAAATACTTTCAAACTCCATTGACGAAGCAAGAGAAGGCTTCGGCAAGGTTATTGAAATTACAAAATTTAAAGACAAATCAATCATGATTAAGGACTACGGCCGTGGTGTGCCTGTAGACTTTAACCAGAAAGAAGAACGCTACAACTGGGAGCTTGTTTTCTGCGAGCTTTATGCCGGGGGCAAATACCAGAACAACAGCGGCGAAAACTACGAATACAGCCTTGGCCTCAACGGTCTTGGTACTTGTGCAACACAGTATTCTTCAGAATATATGGATGCAGAAATTGTCCGTGACGGTTTCAGATACTCACTTCATTTTGAAAAGGGCGAAAACATAGGAGGTCTCAAAAAAGAACCTACATCATACCCTCGCACAGGTACAACTATTAAATGGCGTCCTGACATCGAAGTATTCACAGACATCAACATTCCGTCAGAATACTTCCACGATGTGCTTAAAAAACAGGCCATCGTAAATGCAGGTCTCAAGTTTGTTTTCAAGGACGAAACAAAAGGCGAAACAACTGAATATGTTTACCAGAATGGTATACAGGACTACCTTGCTGAGC
>JAFYQL010000020.1 GCA_017547125.1 Bacillota bacterium | reverse complement strand
GAAGCCTTTAACGTAATGGTAATTATAGCGCAGATGATGACTAAATATGATCTTTTGGATAACGTTGTAAGAATTGATGTGAGTGATACAAACAATATTATTGCTCATGTCAAAAAGATTGAAATTAATCTTGGTGATATTTCAGACAGCGACCAGAAAATAAGAGCAATGGGCGAAATTATAAAGCAGATTCCTGAAGGCGACAGAGGGACTCTTGACTTAAGTGATGTTACAAAGCCAATTGTTTTTAAATATCTTACATAAGGATGATGATGACAGTGAGAAGAAGACGAAGAAGGCACAAAGGTTTACCTTTTGTAACAATTATTTGTATTGTATTGGGTGTGACTATCGGCATACAGGCAAAGTCGGTTAAATTGCAGAAAAGCGTATACACAATTGACCGTGTAAGTGAACTTTCTTCACAGCTTACAAGCCTTCAGAATGAAAATAATAACCTTAAAGAGCAGCTTAATGCAAGCATGAAAAAGGTTTCTGAATATGAAGCCACTATTGCAGAGGGCAGTGATGCACTTCAGAGCATTATGAAAAGCATGGAAGAAATGCGAATGGAGGCAGGAAGAACTGCCGTAACAGGACGCGGTATTACTGTTACACTTAACGACAGTAAAAAGGCAACAACAACAGAGGGTGTTGAGCAGAGTGCGTTTCTTGTGCATGCAGAAGACATTTTAAGTGTTGTTAACGAGCTTTTTTCTGCGGGAGCAGAGGCTATATCTATAAACGGACAGAGATTTGTTGCCAACAGTTCTGTAAGATGTGCAGGCTCTGTTGTTAATGTAAATGGTGTAAAGATAGCAGCGCCATTTGTTATTTCTGCCATAGGTGACCCTGATATACTTGAAGCGGCACTCACTTTTCCGGGTGGTGTTGTTGACAGTCTCAGACCTTGGGGTATTGAACTTGAAATAAAGAAAAACGAAAAAATAGATATTGCGCCATATAGCGGAACAAATTCGTTCAAGGAAGCGCACATACCGGAATTGGAGGGATAAGTATGATTTGGCCTGTTATAGGAGTTCTAGCAGGGGTAATAATTGGATTTAAATGTCCATATACTTTTCCTTCATGGGCATCTTCATATGTTGCAGTGGCAATACTTGCATTTGCCGACACTGTGCTTGGCGGCATTGTGGCAATACTTGAAGGAAAGTTTGATAAGATTGTGTTTATATCAGGTTTTATTATAAATGCGGTATTGGCGGCGTTTATAGTGTGGCTTGGAGAACAGCTTAATATTGAGCTGCTTATTGCGGCAATAGTTATGTTTGGCTCAAGAGTATTCCAGAATTTTGCAAATATACGCAGATTTTTGTTTAATAAACACGAAAAAAAGGAAAAAATATAAATAAATTTTTATTTTATTTAAATAAAAGGTAGAATTTTTATTCGCCATAGTGTATAATTTATGTGATATGTTATGGATATATTCCGGGGGAGGTAGTTATAAGTGCTTGAATTTGATGAAAGTCAGTGCGTACCTGCAATAATTAAGGTAGTAGGTGTTGGCGGCGGCGGTAACAATGCTGTTGACAGAATGATTGAAGAAAATATGAGCGGCGTAGAATTCGTTGCAGTTAATACAGATATTCAGGACCTTTCAAGAAGTAAATCAGCAACAAAGGTTCAGATTGGTGAAAAACTTACAAGAGGTCTTGGCGCAGGCGGTAACCCTGAAATCGGTCAGAAATCTGCAGAAGAAACAAAAGAAGAAATCCAGGGCGCTCTTAACGGCTCAGATATGGTATTTATCACATGCGGTATGGGTGGCGGCACAGGTACAGGTGCGGCTCCAAAGATTGCTGAAATTTCAAAAAATCTCGGCATCCTTACAGTTGGCGTTGTTACAAAGCCTTTCAACTTTGAAGGTAAAAAGAGAATGGCAAACGCTGAAAAAGGTATTGCAGAATTAAAGAAAAATGTAGATACACTCGTTGTAATCCCTAACCAGAAACTTCTTTCAATTGTTGACAAAAAGACAAGCATGCAGGAAGCTTTCAGAAAAGCAGACGAAGTTCTTCGTCAGGGCGTTCAGGGTATTGCAAATCTTATTTCAAACAGTGGTCAGATCAACCTTGACTTTGCTGACGTTAAGACAATTATGGCTAACAAAGGCATCGCCCACATGGGTATCGGTTATGGCAAAGGCGATGACAAGTGTGAAGAAGCAGCTAAACAGGCTATTGCCAGCCCACTTCTTGAAACAAAAATTGATGGTGCTAAGTATGTTCTTATCAACTTCACAGGCGATTCATCACTTGGTCTTCTCGAAGTTGACGAAGCAGCTACAATCATCAGCGAATTAGTTGATACAGATGCAGAAATCATCGTTGGTTCAACAATCAATGAAAACCTTAAAGATGAAGTTATCGTTACTGTTATTGCAACAGGTTTCGAAAGCGATATGAGAAGAGGCATGAAAGGCATCTTCGCAGGCGAAGAAAATGTTGAAACAGCACAGATTTCAATCGAAGAAAAGGTTGAAGAAAAGAAATTTACTTTCAAGGGTTTTGACGAAGATACATACGGCGAAGAAATCCGTATTCCAGATTTCCTTAAAAGAAAATCATTCTGATAATTTTTAAAACTAAAGCCTGTCCATTTGGACGGGCTTTTTTGTCGTATTTTAAAACAAAATATAAATAATTTTTCGGCACGGTTTGGCAAATTAACCGTGCTTATTTTTTTATAATTTTCATAGAGGTGTCGGCTATGAAGATTTACGCAGATATGCTTTTTTCCATAAATTTTTTTATGGATTTGTTTATAATTTATGCCTCGGCGGTGATGCTGAGATACAAAAATGGAATTAAAAGGACTGTTACGGTTGCTTTTGCAAGTGCTTTTATGGGCAGTGCTTTTCAGATTGTGTTTTATGGCAGTGCAGTGGCAAATGTGATGCTTGGTGTTTTTCTGCTTGGGTTTATGGTGAAGGCATATTTTAAACCTAGGGAAATAAGGATCTTTATGCATCAAAGCAGTGTGATGCTGATGGTATCGTTCTTTACGGCAGGATTTTTTGTATGGCTTTCGGGATACTCAAACCTTAAATATTTTGCGGTCAACTATTTTTCGTTTACAATTATGGTTTTTGCCGTATGCTTTACTGCTGCTTTGGGGATATTCTGGCTATGGCACAAGAAAATACGGCAGATTATATTTGAAAGAAAAAAATACATAGATGCAGAGCTTTTTTGGGGAGAAAACAAAACGGATATACGTGTATTTGTTGATAGTGGGTGTATGCTTGAAAAAAGCCCCGGCGGAAGAAGCATAATAATTGTTTCTTTTTTTGAAATAAAAAGCCTTTTGCCACATGGTTTTGTGGTTGAAATTGCAGAATGCAAAATGGCTGAGGATATACTTGCTTTGGCGCAGAATTATGGCATATCAGATGATTTTGAAATGATATCATTTTCCACTGCGGCAGGAGCGGGCAACCTTGCCTGTCTGAAATGCAGATGCAATTTCAGGTGTGACGGTAAAAAAATAATGGCTGATGTTTCTGCAGGAATTTTTGTGGGCAATCTTTTTGCAGGCAATGACTGCGGCGGAATAATAGGCGCTGAAGAGCTTAATAATTTAATGGGAGGGGATTAAAATGCCTTTAAATTTAAGATATTACATATTTTGTGCAAAATATAAGCTGAGAGAGTTATGCAGTTTTGTTTCGTCTAAGCTTCCCGAGATTTATTATATTGGAGGAAGTGATGTTTTTCCGCCACCGCTTGAGGGTAACGATGAGGAGGCAGTGCTTAATATGCTTGGTACGGAAAATGAAGAAATGGCAAAGGCAGTGCTTATAGAGCACAATCTGCGTCTTGTGGTATATATTGCGCGTAAGTTTGAAAACACAGGAATAAACGTGGAAGACCTTATTTCCATAGGCACAATAGGGCTTATAAAGGCCATAAACACTTTTAAAACAGAAAAGAAAATAAAACTTGCAACCTATGCATCAAGGTGTATAGAAAACGAAATACTTATGTATTTAAGGCGCAATGCCCGTACAAAAGGCGAGGTTTCCATAGATGAACCACTTAATGTTGACTGGGAAGGAAATGAACTGCTTTTGAGCGATATACTGGGTACTGACGGTGATGTTATATGTAAAGAACTTGAAGATGAAGTGGACAGAGGTCTTTTGAGAAAGGCTATGGATAAGCTGAGTAAAAGAGAACGAAAGATTGTTCAGTTAAGGTTTGGAATAGACAACGACGGAGAAGAAAAAACACAGAAGGAAGTGGCGGATTTGCTTGGTATTTCGCAAAGCTATATTTCAAGGCTTGAGAAAAAGATTATAGAGAGATTAAAAAAAGAAATAAGTAAAATGATATAAAAAAAGAGACTGTATTGAGTTTTTCAATACAGTCTCTTTTGTCTTAGTCAAGTTTGCTGCCGCATTTTGGACAGAAGTCAAAGTCAGATGTGCATTCATAACCGCAGCTGTGACATCTTCTTACAGGAGCGTAGTTTGAGTTTACTTCTGTAAGGTCACTATTCTGTATAATGATGTTTTCGCCTTTTGCTATGGCATCGCCTACAGATTTTTCAAGGGCATAAACTGTGCCGCAGCAACTGCTTCTTACATAATACTGTTTGCCCCAACGGAAAACTGGTATGAAGAAGAGACTGAGGCAGTTGCCTGAATAGAAAACTTCATACTGGCACATGCGTCCACATTTTGGGCACACACAACTGAACATATATGGAATTGCTTTGTTAAATGGCATAACGCCTATCATAAAAAACATATTTATCACCGTCCATTTTAAAACTATAACATAATTTTTTTTGCTTAACAATATTGTGTAAACGGCATATCAATTATTTTACACAAAAAACAGGGTTATATTTTTGAAAAACGAGCAAAATACCTATGGATAAATAACAAAAAAGCACAGTATATAGTGATTTTATCGTGAAAGTGTTGAAAATATCGTGTTTTTATTGAAGAAACTTTATATACTTTTTAGAAGAAAAAAAGCGAAAAAAAATTTACATACGAGCCTTCTCGTGGTAAAATAACTTCAGTAGCCGATTTGGAAGAATTTTGGGAGCGAAATAGCGTAAAATAAAGCTTTTGCGTACCATAATATAAATCATAAGGCTATAAATGTTAACGGTTTCTGGTAACAGGAGGTATAAGTATGAAAGTAACAGTTTTAGTTTTAAGTGCTGTGTCACTTGTCGTATCTGCTGCATTGTTAGCATTTTCAATTGTTAATCTTGCAAAGGGCAGAAGCTGCTGATTAACAAAACCAAATATGTTTAACCCAGCGGTACATATATAAATGTGCCGCTGTTAAAAAAACTATTGTAAAGGTGCAAGTTTTTGCGCCCAATAGAGTAAAAAAATTACTGTAACACAACATACAGTGAAAAAAACTTATTTTTCAGGAGGTTTTCAAAATGGTCAAAATTGGTATTAACGGTTTCGGTCGTATCGGTAGACTTGTATTCCGTGCTTCTCTTAAGAAAGAAGGCGTTCAGGTAGTTGCTATCAACGACCCATTCATCGATCTTGAATACATGACATACATGCTTAAGTATGACTCAGTTCACGGCAGATTCGATGGCGAAATCGAAATCAAAGGTGACAAACTCGTTGTTAACGGCAACGAAATCACAGTATTCGCTTGCATGGACCCAGCTGAAATCGCATGGGCAGAAGCAGGTGCTGAATACATTGTAGAATCAACAGGCGCTTTCACATCAGCAGAAAAAGCATCAGCTCACTTTGTTGGTGGCGCTAAAAAAGTTGTTATCTCAGCTCCATCAAACGACGCTCCAATGTTCGTTATGGGTGTTAACAACACAAAGTACACAAGCGATATGAAAGTTGTTTCAAACGCTTCATGTACAACAAACTGTCTTGCTCCTGTAGCAAAAGTTCTTAACGACAAATTTGGTATCGTTGAAGGTCTTATGACAACAGTTCACGCTACAACAGCTACACAGAAAACAGTTGACGGTCCTTCAAAGAAAGACTGGAGAGGCGGACGTGCAGCAGCAGCTAACATCATCCCTTCATCAACAGGTGCAGCTAAAGCAGTTGGCAAAGTTATTCCAGAACTTAACGGCAAACTTACAGGTATGGCTTTCCGTGTTCCTACAGTTGACGTATCAGTTGTAGACCTTACAGCTAGACTTGAAAAGCCAGCAACATACGAAGAAATCAAAGCAGCTATGAAGGAAGCTTCAGAAGGCGAACTTAAGGGTATCCTTGGTTACACAGAAGATGCAGTTGTATCAACAGACTTCCTTGGCGATGCAAGAACATCAATCTTCGACGCAGATGCAGGTATTTCACTTAACGACAACTTCGTTAAAGTTGTTTCATGGTATGACAATGAATGGGGTTACTCAAACAAAGTAGTAGACCTTATCAAATACATGGCTTCTGTAGACGCTGAATAATTTTAAAATTATACCGCTTTAATCACAACAGGTTGGGGCGGTATTTTTATGCTTATCGCAGCGGGTATTCGTTGAAGTATCATATTGAATGTGATAAAATATATATGGAAAAATGTGTAAGCTGTTATTTAATGTTATTAAAACGGGGTGTGAAGCGTGAAAGAAAAGAAAGATATTATTGTAATAGGACACAAAAACCCTGACACAGACTCTATATGTGCGGCAATTACTTATGCAAATCTTAAAAGCAAACTTACAGAAAACAGATATGTTGCTAAAAGAGCAGGCGAAGTGAGCAAAGAAACTCAGTTCGTACTTGAAAGATTTGGCATTGAAGAGCCGGAATACATAGAAGACGTAAGAACTCAGGTTAGTGATATAGAAATAAAAAAAGTAAGACCTATCAAAAAAGGTATCTCAATCAAAACTGCATATAAAAATATGAATGAAGATGCGTCATCACTTCTTACTATCACAAATGATGATGGATATATTGAAGGTATCATTTCAATCGGTGATCTTGCAGAAGCTGGTTTTGACGTATACGACAACAGAATTGTTTCAAAGTCAAAAACATCATTCAAGAACATCATTGAAACACTTGAAGCAAAGGTTCTTGTTGGCAGTGCAGACGGAATTTTTGATGATGGTAAAGTTTTTATTGCAGCAAACACACCGGACCGTATTGAAGGTTATATTGAAGAAAATGACCTTGTTATTATGGGTAACCGTTTTGAAACACAGCTCTTCGCGCTTGAAAGTGGTGTAAGCTGTATAGTTCTTTGCCGCGGCAACGAAGATGTTCAGCAGATGATCAGAAGAAAAGCAGAAGAAAAGGGTGTTTTAATAATCTGCACACCATATGACTCATATACAGTTGCACGTCTTATAAACCAGAGTATTCCTGTTGAAAGCATTATGACATCAAAGGGAATTACAACATTCAGCCTTGATGACTTTACAAATGACGTAAAAGATGTAATGGCTAAAGAAAGAACAAGATACTTCCCTGTTCTTGATGACGCGGGAAAATATCTTGGCCTTATTTCAAAACGTTCTTTCCTTGATATGGAAAAGAAAAAGGTTGTTCTTGTTGACCACAATGAAAAGAATCAGGCAGTTGACGGCATTGAATATGCTGAAATTATGGAAATTGTTGACCATCACCGACTTGGCAACCTTGAAACAATAAACCCTGTATTCTTCAGAAATCAGCCTCTTGGCTGTACATGTACAATCATCTATCAGATGTATATGGAAAGCGGAGTGGAAATAACACCTGAAATGGCAGGCCTTATGTGCAGTGCTATCATTTCAGATACACTTATGTTCCGTTCACCTACATGTACAGTGGTTGATAAGCTTGCAGCAGAAAAGCTTGCTGAAATTGCAGGCATCAGCATTGAAAAGCATGCGGAAGAAATGTTTGGAGCAGGCAGCAATCTTTCAGAAAGAACTTGCGAAGAAATCTTCTATCAGGATTACAAAACATTTACAACTGCCGGCATGACATTTGGTGTAGGCCAGATTACAAGCATGAATGCGGCAGACCTTAATGCTACAAAAGACAGACTCAATCCGTTTATGGAAGAGCTTCTTTCAAAGGGCAATCTTGATATGGTATTCTTCATGCTTACAAATATCATCGACGAATCAACTATACTTCTTTTCAAGGGTGCAAAAGCAAAGAGCATCATTACTTCAGCTTACGGCGAAGTTACATCTCTTGATGGCATTGTTGTTAAGGGTATGGTTTCAAGAAAGAAACAGCTTGTACCAGACCTTATTGCGGCTATGCAGCAGTAATTTTAAAGGAAATCCATCAGGATTTCCTTTTTTTGTGCCAATAAAATATAAAAAAAGTTGTTTATACAGTAGAAATATGCATATTAAATGTGTTATTATATCAAAGTGTAGGTATTTTTGAGTAGAAAATTTGGAGCGAAAAAAATGACAGAAAATAAATATATATCAAATGCAATTGCAAATATGCCAAGCTCAGGCATCAGAAAATTTTTTGATGTGGCAAGCACTTTAAAGGGTGCTATATCTCTTGGTGTTGGTGAACCTGACTTTGAGACACCTTGGTATGCAAGAGAAGCGGCAATCGTTTCACTTGAAAAGGGTATTACTTCATACACATCAAATCAGGGTATGATGGAACTCAGAGAGGCGATTTCTGAATATCTTTTTGAAAAGTATAATACAAAATATG
>JAFYQL010000216.1 GCA_017547125.1 Bacillota bacterium | reverse complement strand
TACAACAATGCAGAGTTGACTGAAAAATATATTCCGTCTCTTACGGGTCATACTGCGGCGCAGCTTTCAAGAATGTGCAGAATTGAAACTTTCGGATTTAATGTGTTTGAGTTTTTCAGGGGCGAAGGCAGGCTTGAAAAGAAAAACGAAAGCATACTTATAAATTATTACAGCAGAGATATAATCACAAATAACGCCGAAATAGTGGATATTACGGAGGAAATCTGATGGATATAAAGACAAGAGTTGAAGGCGTGCTGGCACTTTTTGATGAGCATTATGGTCCGGTCAAGTGCTATCTTAACCACGAAAATCCGTGGCAGCTGCTTATAGCAACTATGCTCAGCGCACAGTGCACTGACGACAGAGTGAATATGGTTACGGAAAATTTATTCAAGAAATATACCTCCGTAAAGGATTTTGCCGAGGCGTCATTAAGTGAACTTGAGCAGGATATAAGAAGCACAGGGTTTTATCATAACAAGGCTAAAAATATAATTGCCTGTTGTCAGGCACTTCTGATGGAGCACGGCGGAGAAGTTCCGAGTGATATTGAAAGCCTTACAAAGCTTGCCGGTGTAGGCAGAAAAACTGCCAACGTGGTAAGGGGCAATATATTTGGTATAGAGAGCATAGTGGTTGACACTCACGTTAAGAGAATTTCAAATATGCTTGGTTTTACAGACAGTCAGGACCCTGTAAAAATTGAGTTTGAGCTTATGGATATTTTGCCTAAGGACCACTGGATAAGATATAATACCCAGGCTATTGCCCATGGAAGAAAGGTTTGTATTGCAAGAAGACCGCAGTGCAGCACCTGCTTTTTAAGCGGATACTGCAGACATTTTGAAGAAAGCTCAGCAGTGAGAAAATAAGCAAAAATTTATCTATTTACAACAGAAATATCTCATATTGTGGTATACTTAATGTGAGATGGTTTTTCTTGTATTTTAAAAAGGTGAGTATATGCGTTTTATTGAAAATATATTTGTAAGTGACAGTATTGAAGACATTAATACCGTTATTTACAGTTTAAAAAAGAATATGCCTGTGTTTAACATCTATGTTATCTGTGCTGACGATAAGGGAAAGTGTGAAATTATGCTTTCATCAGAGTATCTTGGCAGATTTGGCGGATGGCAGGAAAAAACAGTGTGCGGTGTTGCATCGGGCAAGAAAAATGCATATGGCCTTTTTGCTGAGATGATTGAGTATGGTATTTCGCAGGGCTGGAAAGCAGACGAGATAGCAATGAATATACTTAAGGAGTAATGGTTTTGAAATTTTTGAAATGGTTTATAGCGGTTGCTTGTGTAATAAGCCTTATTATAACTGTGCTTTTTACATCGGTTGATTACTGGTCTGTGCAGAATAAAGAGTTTTACAGACAACAGTATGTTGAAAATGATGTTTATGATTTTATAGAAATTGAAGAAGATGAGCTTATGCGTGTTACTGATGTTTTGCTTGATTATCTTTCGGGCAAAAGAGACAGTCTTTATGTTGAGGCGGAGTATAACGGCGGTGTAAGTGACTTTTTTGATGAAATAGAGAAAGCACATATGATAGATGTTCAGGTGTTGTATGTGGCGTGCATATGGCTTAGAAGAATTGCATTTGCGGTGCTTCTGGCTGGAATTATTGCCCTTATGAAGATGAAGGCTGATGTGAAAGGCGTGCTTGCTAAAAGCTATATCGCAGTTACAACGGCGCTTCTTGGCATAGGCGGAGTATTGGCAGTGATAATAAGCCGTGATTTTAAAGCGGCATGGTGGATGTTCCACGAAATACTTTTTACAAATGATTTGTGGTTGCTTGATATGTCTGTAAGCAAGCTGGTCAATATGGTTCCTTTAGATTTCTTTATGAATCTTGTATTGAGAATAGCAGTTACATTTGTGGCAGCAATAATTATTTTTTATATTGTTTCTCTTGTTATTGTGTTTAAAAGAAAAAAGACACAGGTGGTTAAATGAGTCTGATTTTAACGGTGCTTAAAGTGCTGGGTATAATAATTTTAATATTGCTGGCAGTCTTGCTGCTGATACTTATGCTGGTGCTTTTTGTTCCTGTAAGATATAGCTTAGAGGGAGAAAAACGTGCCGATATAAAGGGCAGGGCAAGTGTCACATGGCTTTTTAAGGTGCTTAACATTACTGCAGAATTTGTTGACGGAGACCTGAAATATAAGGTCAAAGCTTTGTGGAAGGTTCTTGCGGAAAGTGAAGAGGAAGAGATTGCCGAAGAAAGCAGTGAAGAGGCTGAAGAAACTAAAGGCGAAGAGACTTCGGTTAAGGAAGTCAAATTTGACGGAGAAAGTGCAGAAAAAACTGAAATAGATAAGGCGCAGATTGAAAAGGCTGAAGATGAGGCAAAAATACTTGCTGAAGAAAGCAAGGAAAAGACAAGAAAACTGGCTGAAGAAGAAAGAAAAAGATTTGAAGAATATAAGCAGAGCCGAAAGAAAGCTGTTGTAAGGCGAGTTAAGATGAAGGATATTGAAATATCTGAAGAAGTATCTGAAAACACGGCAGAAGGCGCTGAAAAGGATGAAAACAAGGCTGACGAAAACGAATGCGTAGTGCAGAAAATTGACAAGGATTACTTTTTGAAAATGCCTTGGGAAGAAAAGAAGAGCCTTGCAAAATATGCACTTAAGCTTATAAAAAGAATACTTAAAGGTGTGCTTCCCAAAGATTTTTATCTTGATGCAAAGGTGGGTACAGGTGACCCTTCGACTACAGGATATGTGCTTGCGGCAGCAGGCGTTGTGAAGGGAATGGCATTTAAAAATGTGAATGTAGCCGCAGACTTTGAAAAGGTATTTTTTGAAGGTAGCGGAAAAATAAAAGGAAAAATAACAATAGGTTATCTGCTTTATTCAGCGATTTGTTTCGCTTTGGCAAAACCTGTACGAAAAATAATAAAACTTTATCTGAAAGGCAGAGGTGTTAAAAAATGAGTGACAGCGTAAAAGGTAATATTGAAAGTTTATGTGCGTCTTTAGGCGATTTTGTTTCAACAAAAACTGTTGTTGGCGATGCAATTACAATTGGTGATGTAGTGCTTTTACCACTTATTGAAGTTAGTTTTGGTATGGGTGCAGGCGGAAGCGAAGCTTCAAACAAGGGTACAGCAGGCGGTCTTGGTGCAAAAATTACACCTAGTGCAGTTATTGCTATCAATAACGGCAACATTCAGCTTATCAACGTTAAAAATCAGGATGCAGTTTCAAAACTTATAGACATGGCTCCTGGTGTTGTTAACAAGCTTAATTTTGGTGCTGTTTTCGGCAAGAGAAAAGAAGAAGTTGAAAAAGGCGAAGAAGTAAAATTTGAGGAAGAAATAGTGACAGAATGATTATTGTAAAAAGGAAGTGATATGTATGCGTACACTTATACAGTTTTACGATAAAGATGTTATTAAGGATATTTTAGGGGTGCTTTCGCTTAAGCCTGACAAGGTGGTTTTTATCTATGATGAACTTCTTAAGGATATGAACCGTTTTGTCAGTATGGAAAAATGCTTCAAGAGACATCTTCCGGAGGTTATTATTGAAAAATACCCGGTAAATATCATAAAGACAAATGAAATCTACAATGCCGTTATTGATGTTATAGACAAAAATGATGAGTGTATAATTGAGCTTATGGGCGGTAGTGAC
>JAFYQL010000215.1 GCA_017547125.1 Bacillota bacterium | reverse complement strand
CAGTACAGAATGCCACAGAACTACGAGCTTGTCATGGAGGCGCTTAAAAAAGCCCACAGAGAAGATCTTATTGGCTTTGACAAGCATTGTCTCATAAGACCAAGACAGATGGGCGGAAATAAATCTTTTGGTTCTCAGAAGGGCGGAAAGCCTGGCGCAAAACCTATGGGCAAAGGCGCACCAAAGGGCGGGGGCAAAGAAAAAGCACCGGCAAAGAAGAAAACCATAAGAAACGTGCATAAGAAAAAAGGCTGATTTATTTTGACACATTGTCGGCTCTGTTGTTGACAAATGTCCGCGATAGTGCGACAATGTACAAATAGAGGCAGAAGATTTAATCGATGCCAATACAGAAATAATAGCAAAAAGAGGTAATAATTTTATGAAAAATATAAAATACATCGGCACAAGAAATAAGGAAAGTACAGCTACAGCGTCAGAAGCAATACTTAAGGGTATCTGCGAAGACGGCGGTCTTTTTATCCCTGAGGAATTTCCTGTGCTTGATAAAAGTCTTGAAGAACTTGCAGATTTAAGCTATCAGGACCTTGCATACGAAATCTTAAAGCTTTATCTTACAGACTTTACAGAAGAAGAACTCAGATACTGCATCAACGGCGCATACGATAGCAAATTTGACACACCTGCCATTGCCCCTGTTGTTAAAAAAGCAGACGTAAGCATTCTTGAACTTTTCCACGGCAGAACAATTGCTTTCAAGGATATGGCGCTTTCAATTCTTCCATACCTTATGAAAACATCTGCAAAGAAAAACGGTCTTGATAAAGAAATCGTAATTCTTACAGCAACATCAGGCGACACAGGCAAGGCTGCCCTTGAAGGGTTTGCAAGTGTTGAAGGCATTCAGATTATTGTTTTCTTCCCTGAAGACGGCGTAAGCCCTGTACAGAAACTTCAGATGACAACTCAGGAAGGTGCAAATACATGTGTTGTTGGTATCAAAGGTAACTTTGACGATGCACAGAGTGCAGTAAAAACAATCTTCACAGATGCAGCCCTTGGCAAAGAACTCAGCGAAAAAGGCTTCGTGTTCTCGTCAGCAAACTCAATTAATATCGGCCGTCTTGTGCCACAGGTGGTTTACTACTTCCAGGCATATCTCCAGATGGTTAAGATGGGCGAAATCAAGCTTGGCGAAGAAATCAACGTGACAGTACCAACAGGCAACTTCGGCAATATCCTTGCAGGCTACTTTGCAAAGAAAATGGGTCTTCCTGTTAAAACATTTATCTGCGCATCAAATGAAAACAAGGTTCTTTACGATTTCTTCACAACAGGCGTTTACAACAAAAACAGAGACTTTAATGTAACAACATCTCCTTCAATGGATATCCTTATTTCATCAAACCTTGAAAGACTTCTTTGCATTGCAAGCGGTCAGGAAAAGACAAAAACTCTTATGGAAAGCCTCAACAAAGAAGGCAAATATGAGCTTGACCTTACAGGAGGCGACATCAAGGGTGAATATGCAACAGAAGAAGAAACTGCTGCTGCAATCAAGGATATGTTTGAAAAGAGCGGTTATGTTCTTGATACACACACAGCAGTTGCTTATGCTGCTTATGAAAAATATAAAGCACAGACAGGCGACGAAACACCTGCGGTTATCGTTTCAACAGCAAGCCCATACAAGTTCACAAAAGACGTACTTTGTTCAATTGACGAAAAATATGCAGATGTTGATTTCTTCAGCCTTATGAATGAACTTGAGAAGATTTCAGGTGTTGAAATTCCAGCCCCTATCAGAGGCATTGAATCAAGAGCTATTCTTCACAAAACAGTTATCGAAAGAGACGTAATTAAAGAATTTGTTAAGGATCACCTTACAAAATAATAGACGGGAGAAAAAATGAGAGCGTTTATTGCAATAGACTTCAGCAAAGAAGTTAAAAAAGAAATACTTGATGTACAGAAAAAAATCGGCGGCAGAAGCAGCAAAGCAAACTTCACACCGGAAGAAAATTTCCACCTCACACTTCGTTTTATAGGCGAAGTTGATGAATATGGTATGGAAAGCCTTGCAGAAGCCGTGCAGGAAACAGGCCAGAGATTTAAAAGCTTTGATATGACACTCAACAATATCGGTTTCTTCCCAAGAGGAGACAAGAGTATTGTTTGGCTTGGAATTGAAAAGAACAAATCTCTTGAAATCCTTTTTGCAAACCTTGAAAAAAACCTTATGCGTCAGGGCTTTGCTAAAGAAAGACAGGGGCTTACACCACACATCACTATCGGCCGTGAGGTTGTGCTTAAGACAAGTTATGACAAGCTTAAGGCAGAGGTTGATATGCAGCCTATCAATGTAAAGGTTGATAAAATCACTCTTATG
Source organism: Bacillota bacterium (assembly GCA_017547125.1). GTDB lineage: Bacteria > Bacillota > Clostridia > Lachnospirales > Anaerotignaceae > HGM11808. The sequence goes on along the minus strand of JAFYQL010000215.1, from coordinate 5,094 downwards.
GAAAGCGTAAGAAAAGGCCCAAGACTTATCTACAAACCTGTTTTTGAACAGAAGCTTAAATAAAAACAAAACCCCATTCGAAAAGAATGGGGTTATTTTTATACAAGAGGTATTACCTTGACAAAAAGTGGAAGAAAATTTAAAATTATGATATATGCAGAAGGAGAATGCCTTATGAAAAAAACAGTACTCGGAAAATCAGGTCTTAAAGTAACGGTTGCAGGCTTTGGCGTGCTTCCTATAGGTCCAAGCCAGCTTAAACTGCCTGTGGAAGAGGGTGCAGAAATAATACGCTATGCTCTTGATAAAGGCATCAATTTTATGGATACGGCGCAGTATTACCGCACATATCCATATATAAGCAAGGCGCTTGAAGACGGAAAATACGATGATGTTATTATCTGCTCAAAATCACTGTGCGAAGACTATGACGGTATGATGGACGCCATATATGAAGCCCGCAGAGATTTAAATAGAGAAAAAATAGATATTTTCCTTATGCATGAGGTGCGTTCAGGTCAGCTTGAAGAAAGAAAAGGTGCGTGGCAGGCTCTTGTTGATGCCAAAGCACAGGGTCTTGTTCATTCCATAGGCCTTTCAACTCATCACGTAGACACAACTATGGCGGCGGCTGATATGGAAGAGCTTGATGTGGTTTTTCCTTTGATTAATTACATGGGCCTTGGCATAAGAAAAGGTGAAGAATTTGCCACAAAGGAAGAAATGATGGCAGCCATAAAAAAATGCCACGATGCCGGAAAAGGCGTATTCTCGATGAAAGCATTTGGTGGCGGAAGCCTTACTGCAAACTATCAGCAGGCATTAGATTATGTTTTTGAAAAAGATGAAATCGACTCTGTAATGATAGGCTTTGGCAAGAAAAGTGACGTTGACGACATTTTCGCATACCTTGACGGCACTATGCCGAAGGATTATAACCCTGACGTTTCAAAAAAGAAGGTTTACGTCAATCAGGAAGACTGTGAAGGATGCGGTGCTTGCAAAAGAGCATGTCCTGCCGGTGCAATTTTCTATAATGAAGATGGTCTGGCGGAAGTTGACCATGAAAAATGCCTTACATGTGGATACTGCAGTCCTGTGTGTCCGGTAAGAGCGGTAATTATGTATTGATTTCTAATCGCTGAATTTATAAGCGGTATTATTAAAGTTAAGGAAAGGTGAGCTAATAAATGAAGGATTTAAAGTTTGGTATTGAAAATATTGCAGAGGGTATCGACAAAATTAAAAGTATGGTTGGCATTGATGGCGAAGACAACGGCAAGAGTGCTTCTCAGCAGGCTATGATTGATGCTATCGACCAGAACGGAAACTGTGAAATTGATATTGAAGATATAATTATAAAAGGCTTAAAAGTTCCTGAAATCTGCGTAGATCGTGCGGAATTTTTAAAGAAGGAATTAGGAAAGAAATATCCTGAAAACGTAGTTCAGGATGCAATTGAAAATAATCCATTCCATGCTGGTATATCTAAAAAAGAAATTGATAAACTTGCCGATGAAGTAATTGAATATGAAAAATATTTTGTATCAAGAATTTCTGCAGAAGTTACAGCACCGGCCGGAATTGCGTCAGTATCAACTATACCTGCAGATATGACATTATATTATGGCTATGTGCTTCGTGCATCTCAGAAACTTATGTATTTATATGGCTTCCCTGCTATTGATACAGAAGAAAAAGATGAATCATTTGACAAGGAAACAATGAACATCCTCACTATCTGTATGGGTGTTATGTATAACATTGCGGGTGCTGACAAGGCGCTTAAGGCTATGGCAAAAGCTGTTGCAGACGGCGTTGAAAAACAGGTGCTTCGTGAAGCCATTACAAAAGGCGTTATCTATCCGGTAGTTAAGGCTATTGCAGAATGGCTTAACATCAAGCTTACAAAAGAAGTTTTTACAGGAGTTAACAAAAAGTCAGTTCCTGTTGTTGGCGGTGTACTTGGCGGAAGTGTTACATATGTGTCATTTAAACCATGCTGCGATGAATTAAAGGACTGCTTACAGAATACTGTTTTAAGCAATCCTGACTGCAAAATGGACGATGAATTAGTAATTAAATAGTTTCAAAATAAAAAAAGGTGCGTATGAAAATACGCGCCTTTTTGTTATATATCAAGTTTATATATTCTTTTTGCGTTTTCGTAAAATACTTTTTCATGATACTGCTCAGGAACTATTTTTTTGACGAATCTGATGTATTTTTCGATATTCACAATAGGAAAATCTGTGCCGTACATTATTTTGTCCCAGGCTGATGGGTATCTGAGCCACGCAGAAAGCATCTGCACATAAAATGCATTGTCTTTATAAAAGCTTTCTTCATCAAAGTTGCCTTCGAGTATGCCTGAAATATCAACTGCTACATTTGGATTTTTTTCTGACACTGCAGCAGCTTCTGAGAGAAACGGATTTCCGAAATGGCACATTACAAACTGCACATCAGGATATTTAACTGCAGCTTCGTCAAGGGTAAATGGATGACTGTATTTAAGAAGTGCGTCGGCTCTTGATGTTGCGCCTGTATGCACTGCAACAACTTTGTTGTATTTTCTGGCCAATTCAAAAAACGGTTCATACATTTTTTCGTAAATGTAGTGGTGTGTGTAGCCGGGATAGAACTTTATGCCCACACATTTTTTCTGCTGAAGATGTTTTTCTGCCATTTCGATATAGTAGTCAACAGGTGTGTCGTTGAAAAAGCAGTTGCTGTCAAGCCCCACACAATAGCTCATGTTGTCGGGATAAGTGTGGTTTTCAAGTGATAAATCTCCGTTGCTCATAACTATGGCATGGACGATATCGTTCTTTTCAAAAACCTCATCAAGATGTTCTTTTGTGTTTTTGTGTCCCGCTCTTTCGGCAACAAAGCCAAATTTTTCGTAATCGGGACGAAAGTGTATGTGAGCATCAATTATTTTCATTTTTTAACCTCTGTATTTTTTATAAACTGCATCAATGCAAGGCGTTTCGGCGTTTAATTTTTGACTGAGATGGTATGCCTTGCCTATGATAGCATCAAATTCTGTTTCTGGGCTTCCGTTTTTAAGGTCACGGTAGAGACTGGTCATTGCATCGGGAGCCATTTGCTTTAATCTTTCCATATAATAATCGATAAGCGAGTCGCTGATGGTTACACCGTGGAGACGCGCAAGGAGAGCAAGTTCTTTAAATATGTTGAATGCATACTCCATTCTTTCGGGATAAGGCTGAACGATGCCTGCAGGACCATCGTAGTAGGAGAATATACAACTGTTTCCACCCATCATAATATATTTTTCCCAAAGCGGCACAAGAATTTCGTCTGAATATGAGCTTTCAATTCCACTTTCGTTAAGCATATCAACAAGAGTGAGAAGTTTTTCGTTTCTTTCGCCTGATGAAAGACCTACGACAACTTTAAGCAGATTGTTGCTGTGGCGGATTACACCCGGCTCCATAATGTTTGCAAAAACATAAATTGCTCCGTCTGCGGCAATGCCTTTGTCGGTATACTTTCTGATGTCGTTAGAAATGTTTATGCCGTTAAGAAGAGGAAGTATAACTGTCTTTTCCCCGATAATGCCTTCGCACTGCTTGATGGCTTTTTCAAGGCCGTATCCTTTTGTGCAGACTATGAGAATGTCAACCACACCGATGTCGTCAGGGTTGTCTGTTACAGAAGTGGGACGGGCTTCAATTTTGCCGAGAATAAGGCTTTCAACACGGACGCCGTTTTCTTTTATTGCTTCAAGAGTTTTGCCTCTTGCTATAAAATGTATGTCATCAAATTTTGAGGCAAGGCACGCACCCACAACGCCGCCTATACCGCCAATTCCAAGCACTGCTATTTTCATCAAAACCCACTCCTTCCAGCATTTATATATACTATTTTACCAAAGGAATGGCTTAAAAAAAGGTTTTTTTATCAAAAAAATATGTTGAATTTATTGAAGGTATGTGATAAAATACTATTTCGTAAGTATCCTTGCTCTTAAGAAAACTTAAGGGCCATAAGTCCAAAAGGAGGTGTATTTTGATGAACAAATACGAATTAGCAGTAGTACTTAGACCTGACCTTGATGAAGAAGCAAAGGCAGCTGAAATGCAGAAAGTACAGAACCTCATCACAAGATTCGGTGGCGTTATCGAAAAAATTGATGATTGGGGCAAAAAGAGACTTGCTTATGAAATTCAGAAAGTTAACGAAGGCTTCTACAGCTTCATTACTTTTGATGCAGAAAGCAGCGCTCCTGCAGAAATCGAAAGCCGTATGCGTATTATGGAAAACGTGCTTCGTTACCTCATCATCCGTAAATAATTAACGAACGGAGGTGCCGGTGCATGAACAAAGTAATATTAATGGGCCGTTTAGCAAGAGATCCTGAAGTGAGATATTCACAGGGAGCAACTCCTCTTGCAGTAGCTAGATTTTCATTAGCTGTAAATCGCCGTTTCAAACGCGAAGGTGAACCAGATGCCGATTTTATCGGTTGTGTAGCCTTTGGTAAACAGGCGGAATTTGTTGAAAAGTTCTTTAAAAAAGGACAGATGGTAAGTATTGTCGGCAGACTTCAGGTTCGTTCATGGGATGACGGAAACGGAGCTAAACGCTGGGCAACAGACGTTGTGGTTGAAGAAACATATTTTGCTGAAAGCAAGTCTTCATTTGAAGGCAGAGGCACAGCATCAAATGATTTTGGTATGCCAAAACAGAGTGCGCCAATGCAGGCTGAAGGTTTCTACCCAATTGACGAAAGTATTGAGGACGACGATCTTCCATTCTAAAAATCTAATAGGAGGTTTTAGGTATGATTCAGAAAAAACGTGGCAGAAGAAAAAAACGCGTATGCCAGTGCTGTGCAGATAAAGTAACAACAATCGATTACAAAGATATCAGCAAACTTAGAAGATACGTATCAGAAAGAGGCAAAATTCTTCCAAGAAGAATTACAGGTAACTGTGCTAAACATCAGAGAGCTTTAACAACAGCTATCAAGAGAGCAAGACACGTATCACTTATGCCTTATTCACAGGACTAATTAATCCACTCAACACTCAACCGACAGGTTGAGTGTTATTTTTTTGTCTG
>JAFYQL010000214.1 GCA_017547125.1 Bacillota bacterium | reverse complement strand
TATGGCAATAAAGTATGTGCTTGAAAATTCCGGCAGAAAAATGTTTGCATTCAGAGTTTCGGAGGATGTAAAAAAAGAACTCTGGAATATATTTGAAAACTACATAAAAAGACATATGTGCGACAATCTGAAAAGTCTTGAGTTTGTAAAGCAGTGTGAAATTTTGGAATAAAATAAAAAGACAAGATATTTCCGGTATCTTGTCTTTTTTAATTCTTTCTTCCGCTTGTGCCAAGTATTCCCATGCTTTCGCGATATTTTGCTACTGTTCTTCGGGAAATGCTGATGCCGGAATCATTAAGTTTTTCTGTTATTTCGCGGTCACTTAATGGCGATGAGTTGTCCTCTTCGTCAATAAGGTTTTTGATCATAAGCTTTATTGCTTCGGCAGTAAGGCTACCTGATGAATCGGCTGAAGGAAGTGCCACTTTAAAGAAATAGTTGAGCGGATATATGCCGTGGCGACACTGAACATATTTGTCCTTTACGGCACGGCTAACTGTGGATTCGTGTATTCCGAGGGCTGCCGCAACGTCATTAAGGCACATAGGCTTTAAACTGCCTTTTCCGTTAAGGAAAAATTCGTTCTGAATATCAACTATAACTTCAATAGTATTTTTAAGGGTTGAATTTCGTTTTGATATGCATTTCATTATCCATTCAGCCTGACGTATTTTTTCGTTTATGTAGTTTTTGGCTTCAGTATCGTCACTGTCTTTTACAATGGTTTTGTAAAAACTGCTGATGGAAATGCCAGGCATATAATGGTCATTAAGTATAATTTCAAAAGCACCGTCTTTTTCGTGTATCAGTGCATCTGGTGTTATGTAATCAAGGCTTTTTCCACTGTCGAAACTATTGCCCGGCTTTGGATTGAGGCTTTTTATTTTTGCTGAGGCTTCAATTACATCATCAAGGCTTGTTCTTAATTTTTTGGCAATGACGTGAAGCTGATTTTTGCCGAGAAGTTCAAGATAATCCCTTACTATGGCTCTTGCAGTGTCGTCTTTGCAGCCTACCTTATCAAGCTGAAGCTCAAGACATTCCTGAAGTGAAGATGCGCCAACGCCAGTAGGCTCAAATGTTTTGATTATGCCAAGCAAATCTTTTACTGTTTGCACATCTGCCTTAAGATTTTTGGCTATTGCTTCGGGTGGAACCTCAAGGTAGCCGTTTGAATTGATGCAGCCTATGATATAGTGGCCTATAGCAAGTCTGTTTTTATCAAAAGGAATACAGTTAAGCTGTTCGGAAAGGTATTCTTCAAGGCTCTGACCGGAATTCTGTTTGAATTTCCAGTCGTCATTTTCATCTTCGTCGTCTTTTTCCTGAGTGTAGTATGTTCTGTTTTGCTCGTCGCTTTCGTTGATGTAGTCTATTTTCTTTCTGAGTAAGTCAAATTTTTCAGAGTCGTCCTGTTTTTCTTCAAGCTCCATAACCGGATTTTCAACTGCTGCTTCCTTTATATAGTCTGCAAGTTCGGTTGAACTCATCTGAAGTATTTCTGTTGACTGAAGCATTTTCTGTGACAGAAGAAGCTTTTGACTGGTATTAAGGGTCAGATCCATTTAAACACCTCCTTTGCGCATATTCCTAATAGATTATACAACTTTTTGGCGAAAAATTCAAAGTTTTTGATAAAAAAATACAGTGAAAGAAAAAAGTTATTGTATACAGCATATTTAAGGAAGAGGCAACTTTTAACATTTACACTTGCTGGCAAAAGTAGTATTATATTAAGTGGGGGTAATTTAACCGCATTTTAATAAAAAATTGAGTATATAATGGATAAACTGGCATTTTCTCATAAAAAAAGGATAAAAATTTCTTAAATTTATGAAAAATTTTGGTTGTTATATAGCGAAATTTGTATTAAAATAGTAATGTTGATTTTAGACTGGAGTTTTCCGGGTGAACGGCCGGAGACTGCAGTTTATATGTAGTTATTTCTATTATTACTTTATAATCTTGTGCTAAAAAAGCACGGAAAGAACAGAGGGGGATACTATGCAAACTTTAACGTTCAAAAGGGGAGTTCATCCACCAGATGGCAAAGCTTTAACAAAAGATGTACCAATTAAAGTGATACTCCCAAAAGAAAATTCAGAATTATTCTTCCCAATGTCACAGCACATCGGTGCGCCTGCACAGCCTATTGTTCAGGTTGGCGACTATGTTAAGGTAGGTCAGAAAATCGCTGAAGCTGGCGGTTTCGTAAGCTCACCTATCTTCGCAAGCGTATCAGGTGAAGTTGTTGCAGTGAACAGACCTGTACTTGTTCCATCAGGTACAATGAGCCCTGCAATCGTTATCAAAAACGATGGTCTCATGGCTGAATCAGAAACAATGGTTGCCAGAGATTACACACAGATGACAAACGAAGAAATTTTAGCTGCTGTTAAAGAAGGCGGCGTTGTTGGTATGGGCGGTGCCGGTTTCCCAACACAGGTAAAACTTGCTCCACCACCAGGAACAAAAATTGATTACATTCTTGTAAATGCTGCAGAATGTGAACCATTCCTTACATGTGACTACAGACTTATGCTTGAAGAAACAGATAAGCTTGTAGAAGGTCTTAAGATTGTTCTTAAGCTTCACCCAGAAGCTAAAGGTGTTATCGGTATCGAAGATAACAAACCAGAAGCTATCGAAAAGCTTACAAAAGCATGTGAAGGTATTGAAAACATCACAGTTCAGCCTCTTAAGGCTAAATTCCCACAGGGTAGTGAAAAACACCTTATTAAAGCTATTACAGGCAGAGAAGTACTTTCAGGTGCTCTTCCTGCAACAGCAGGCTGTATCGTAGACAACGTTGACACAATCATCGGTATCTACAACGCAGTAGCTCTTGGCAGACCTGTAATGAGAAAGGTTATGACAGTTACAGGCGGTGCGCCTGCTAACCCAGGTAACTACCAGATCAGAGTAGGTATGACATACGCTGACCTCTTAGAACAGATCGGCGGATTCAAAGTTGAACCAGCAAAGATGATTGCCGGTGGTCCTATGATGGGTATTGCAATGTACACAACAGAAGTTGCAACAACAAAAACAAGCTCAGCTTTCCTTTGCTTCACACCAGAAGAAGCTAAGATTCCTGAAGAAAGCAACTGTATCCGTTGCGGTAAGTGTGTAGAACATTGCCCAATGGGCCTTATGCCAATCGTACTTAACGGATTTGCAATTCGTGGCGATGGCGAAGGTTTTGTAAAGAACCACGGTCTTGATTGTATTGCATGCGGTAGCTGCTCATACATCTGTCCTGCAAAGAGACAGCTTGCTCAGTCTATCAAATCAACAATTGCAATCGAAAGAGGCAAAATGGCAAAAAAATAATCTAAGGGGGACAACTTAAAATGGATAATAAAAATATCACAATTTCCGCTACCCCTCATATACGTTCTGGCGAATCTATTCAGTCTATTATGCGTGACGTAATCATCGCGCTTTTGCCTGCAACAGTGATGGGTATCGTATATTTCGGTATTCCTGCTTTAACTCTTATCGCAATTTCAATTGCTACAGCAGTTATTTCAGAAGCTCTTTATCAGAAAGCTACAAAACAGAAAGTTACAATTACAGACCTTAGTGCAGTAGTAACAGGTCTTCTTCTTGCAATGAATCTTCCTGCTTCAGCTCCTTGGTGGGTACCTGTAGTAGGTAGTGCATTTGCTATCGTAGTTGCAAAACAGTTATTTGGTGGTCTTGGCCAGAACTTTGTAAACCCTGCTCTTGCAGGCCGTGCGTTCCTTATGGCTTCATATCCATCAATCATGGCTGACTTTGGTGCAACAGTTCCTGCTGATGCAGTTTCAACAGCTACACCACTTGCTCTTCTTAAAGCAGGTAACACAGCTGATCTTCCATCTTTAACAGATGCACTCATCGGCAACATCGGTGGTACACTTGGTGAAACATGTGCAATCGCACTTATCCTTGGTGGTATCTACCTTATCTGGAAACAGGTTATCAGCTGGAGAATGCCTGTAACATACATTGCAGTAGTATTCGTTCTCAGCGCACTTATTGGCAGAAACGGCGTACGTATGCCAGTATACGAACTTCTTATTGGTGGTCTTATGCTTGGTGCATTCTTCATGGCTACAGACTATGCTACAAGCCCACTTACACCATGCGGTCAGTTCATCTACGCTGCAGGCTGTGGTATCCTTACAGTTCTTATCAGAACATTTGGCGGTTACCCAGAAGGCGTTTCATATTCAATCCTTATCATGAACCTTTGTGTTCCACTTATCGAAAGATATACAAAACCAACTATCTTCGGTGCATTACCAAAAGAAAAGAAGGAGGCGAAGAAGGCATGAAAGAAATAACTAAACCAGCTATTGTACTTCTTGTCATCACAGCTATCGCTGCAGGTCTCCTCGGTGTTATCGAAGATGTTACATCAGGCCCTATCGCAGCTAAAGCAGCTGCAACACAGGCAGCAGCTATGCAGGAAGTTTTCCCTGAAGCTACAACATTTGAAGAAGTTACAGATGCAACACTTACAGGTACAATGTCATCAGTTTCAATTGCTAAAGATGCAAGCGGCGCTGATGCAGGTTACGTTGTAACAGTTGCTCCTGGCGGTTTCGGCGGTGCCATTAAAACTATGGTTGGCGTTACAGCTGACGGTACAGTTACAGGCATCTCAATCCTCAGCCTTGCTGAAACACCTGGTCTTGGTGCGCTCGCAACAGAAGACAGCTTCAAGAGCCAGTATGTAGGCAAGAGCGGTACACTTGCTGTTACAAAAGACGGCGGTGAAATTGTGCCTATCACAAGTGCTACAATTACATCAAGAGCTGTTACAGATGGTGTAAATGAAGCAGTAGCATGGGTAGTAGGAGGTGCGAAATAATGGCAAATCCAATGAAGATTATTAAAAATGGTATTATCGATGAAAACCCAACATTTGTACAGGTTATCGGTATGTGTCCAACTCTTGCCGTTACAAGCAGCGCTATTAACGGTCTTGGTATGGGTGTATCAACAGCAGCAGTTCTTATCTGTGCTAACATTGTTATTTCCCTTATCAGAAACTTTATTCCAGACCAGGTTAGAATTCCAGCATTCGTAGTAGTTATTGCCAGCTTCGTTACAATAGTTGACTTTGTACTTCAGGCGTATGCTCCAACAAGCCTTTACAACGCTCTTGGTCTTTACATTCCACTTATCGTTGTAAACTGTATCATTCTTGGTCGTGCGGAAGCATTTGCATCAAAGAACAACGCTATCGATTCATTCTTCGATGGTGTAGGTCAGGGTATCGGCTTCACATTAGCTCTTTGCATCCTTGGTCTTGTTCGTGAATTTATCGGTGCTGGTACAGCTTTTGGTATCAGAGTTCTTCCAGAAGCATTCCCACAGACACTCGTACTTATCATGGCTCCAGGTGCTTTCTTTGCACTCGGTGTTCTTATGGCTGTTTTCAATTCTGTAAAAAATAAAAAAGCGTAAAGGAGGGGAAATAACAGATGGTTGATTATGTATTATTAGTATTAGCGGCTATTTTCGTAAATAACTATGTATTATCACAGTTCTTAGGTATCTGTCCTTTCCTTGGCGTTTCAAAAAAGGTTGAAACATCAGCAGGTATGGGTGCAGCGGTTATCTTCGTTATGACTCTTGCATCAGCAGTTGCATACTTTATTTACGAACTTATTTTAGTAAAATTAGGTATTCAGTACCTTTACAACATTGCGTTCATTCTTGTTATCGCAGCTCTCGTTCAGTTTGTTGAAATGTTCCTTAAGAAGAGTTCACCATCACTTTACCAGGCACTTGGTGTTTATCTTCCACTTATCACAACAAACTGTGCGGTACTCGGTGTTGCCGTTACAAACATGCAGAGAGGTTACAACTTCCTTCAGTCAGTATTAAACGGTTTCGGTGGTGCTGTTGGTTTCGCGCTTGCAATCGTTCTTTTTGCAGGTATTCGTGAAAGAATCGAACACAACAACTTACCTAAAGCATTTGAAGGTTTCCCTATTGCACTTATTGCAGCAGGTTTAATGTCAATTGCATTCTTAGGTTTCCAGGGATTAATTTAATAAACAAGGAGTGTGACAAAAGATGGACATTACAAGTATTTTATATCCGGTACTCAGTGTCGGTGGCTTAGGTGTAGTTTTTGGTGCAGGCCTTGGTTTTGCTGGTAAAGTATTCGCAGTTGAAGAAGACCCAAGAATCGGTGAGGTTCTCGGTTGTCTTCCAGGCGCAAACTGTGGTGGCTGTGGTTACCCAGGTTGTGGCGGTCTCGCATCATCAATCGTTGCAGGTACAGCACCTGTAAACGCATGTCCTGTAGGCGGCGCAGCAGCTGCAGCAAAAATTGCTGAAGTTATGGGCGTAGCAGCAGGCGATTCAGAAAAAATGGTTGCACATGTTGCTTGTAAAGGTACATGTGATAAAGCTAAATCAAAATATGAATATTTTGGTATGAGCAACTGTACAATGGCTAGCCAGCTTGCTGGTGGCGGTGCAAAAGGCTGCTCATATGGCTGTCTTGGTTTAGGTAGCTGTGCAGATGCTTGTGCATTTGGCGCTATCGAAGTGGTTGACGGTATTGCTGTTGTTGACCCAGAAAAATGTGTTGCTTGTGGTAAATGCGTTTCAGCATGTCCAAAGAAACTTATTGCTCTTAAACCAGAAAGCAAGAAAACAGTTGTTAACTGTAGCTCAAAAGATATGGGCAAAACAGTTATCGCTAACTGTTCAGTAGGTTGTATCGGCTGCAAGATTTGTGAAAAAGAATGTAAGTTTGATGCAATCCACGTTGAAAACAACATTGCTACAATCGATTATACAAAATGTAAAGACTGTGGTCTTTGTGCAATGAAGTGTCCAAAGAACGTAATCTTTAACCCAAGAATTGAAGCAATGAAGGCTAAAAAAGCTGCTGAAGCTGCAGCTGCTGCAGAAGCAGCAAAGGCTGAAGAAGCTAAAGCTGAATAATTTCAAAATTAAAAGACCGATGATTTTTCATCGGTCTTTTTTTATTGCAAAAAAGCAAAACATATTGAATAATTGGCATATTATAGGTAAAATATTTTTAAGGACATAACTTAAATTTTATTATGCTATGGGGGTATATTTATGTATAAAGGCGGGAAAAACGGCTGGGTTCTTGTTTTGCTTGTACTTGCTGGTGTTGTGCTTGGCGGCTTTTTAGGCGAAACTTTAGGAACTATTTCATTTTTATCATGGCTTGGCTACGGAAAGCAGTTTGGTCTTACATCACCATTGGTACTTGATATGGGCGTTCTTATTCTTAATTTTGGTCTTACAATCAAGTTTACTATTGCTGGAATTATAGGTATTATACTTGCGGTTGTTATTTATAGAAAAATGTAATTGTTGGGAGAAATGTTATGAGATTTATACTTGCATCTGGTTCACCAAGAAGAAAAGAATTTATGGAAAGACTTTGCATTCCATACGAAGTTATAACAAGCGATGTTGACGAAAGCACTGCAACTATGGGCTCTCCATACGAAAGAGTAAAGTCACTTGCTGAAATGAAAGCAAAAGCTGTGGCAGACAGAATTGATGAAGAAGCCGTTATTATCGCGGCAGACACAATTGTTACATATATGGGCCTTATACTCAACAAGCCTGAAGACAGCGAAGATGCTAAAAGAATGCTTAAAATGCTTAGCGGAAAGCTTCACACAGTATATTCAGGTATGTCACTTATATTTAAAGACAAAAACGGTAACTGCACTATGGAAACATACGTTGACGGAACAGAAGTTGAGTTTGCTGAAATGAGCGACAATCTTATCGAAAAATATGTAAACACTAATGAGCCTTTGGACAAAGCAGGCGCTTATGCAGTTCAGGAAAAGGGCAGTGTGTTTATTGCTAACGTTAAAGGAAACTATGACAATGTTGTTGGTCTTCCGGTGCCTATTTTATACGACGCACTTAAAAGACATGGTATTGATATTGCAGATTTCTGGTAAAAATATTGATAAAAGCCTTTGGAAAAAGGCTTTTATTTTTTTGTATAAAAACAGAAGAGAATAAATGAAATGCAGAATGAAAAAAGATGGAATTATTTAATAGGGAAATAATGTATTTGTATTGAATTTATATTGAAAAAGTATTATTATGTTTTTGCAAATTGAGAAAACAAATTTTTTATGATTGAAGGGATTTATAATGTACATTTTATTGTCAGTATCAATTGCTTTGTTGTCAGGCCTTTTAATGACCCGATTATTCAAAAAAATTAAATTGCCGGCAGTGACGGCCTATTTAATTGCAGGGGTAATTATTGGCCCGTATTTCATAGGGAATTTAAATATAGAAGGCCTCGGCTTTGTATCGATGGAAGAAGTAGGTCAGCTTGCGGTGGTTTCACAGGTTGCGTTAGGTTTTATTGCTTTTTCAATTGGTAATGAGTTCCGCCTTCAGGATTTGAAACAGATTGGTAAGCAGGCAGTTGTTATTGGTATTTTTCAGGCCATAACAGCAACATTTTTTGTTGATATAGCATTGTTTGTGGTGCATATGATAAGACCTGATAAGTTGTCATTGGCACAGGCAATTACACTGGGCGCTATCGCAACTGCAACGGCGCCGGCGGCAACACTTATGGTTGTAAGACAGTACAAGGCAAAAGGTCCTTTAACAAGCCTTCTTCTTCCTATAGTTGCTCTTGATGACGCAGTTGGTCTTGTAATATTTGCAGTTTCCTTTGGTATAGCAAAAACTCTTGTCAGCGGAACAGTTGATATTATTTCAATAGTGGTAAATCCTATTGTTGAAATAATTGGCTCACTGGCACTTGGGGCAATAATGGGATGGTTTCTTACACAGCTTGAAAAAATATTCAACTCATACACAAACCGTCTTAACATAACCATTGCCTTTGTATTTCTGACAGTATCATTATCAATGCTTAAGTTTGAAATCGGTCCTGTTCACATTGGCTTTTCATCACTTCTTGTATGCATGATGCTTGGCACAGTTTTCTGCAATATATGTCCGCTTTCCTTCGATCTTATGGATGCGGCAGACAGATGGACTTCACCACTATTTGCATTGTTTTTTGTAATAAGCGGTGCAGAGCTTGAGCTTAGCGTATTTACTGATGTTGTTATCATTGTAATCGGTCTGGTTTATATCATATTCCGTTGCTTTGGTAAATATACAGGCACTTATGTAAGTGCAAAGGCAACAAAATGTGAGCCACAGATATGCAAGTATCTTGGTATAACACTTTTCCCACAGGCAGGGGTTGCTCTTGGTATGTGCACAACTGCTATGGCTCTTGGCGAGCAGGGAAATCTTATCAGAAACATAACTTTATTTGCAGTGCTTATATATGAAGTGTTTGGTCCGCTTCTTACAAAGATGGCACTTACAGCAGCAGGCGATATTCAGCCTATGCCGGAAGTAGTTAAGAACCGTCGTCAGATGAAGCTTAAATTTGCAGGCAACAGAAAATGAGAATAAAAAATCACTTTTCCTTTTTGGAAAAGTGATTTTTGTTTTTTATAAGTTTTCTGCAAGCTTTATTTTTACTGCATCAATCTGTTCATCTGTAAGGTCCATCTGTGGCCATGTAACTTTAACTTCATCGCCTTCGTAACGAGGAATAAGGTGAACGTGAAGGTGGTTTACAGTCTGTCCTGCAACAGGGCCGTTATTCTGAACAAGGTTCATGTTTTCAAAGCCGAGAGTTTCTTTCATAACCTTTGCAACCTTAACTGCAAGTGCAAAAAGTCTGCCTGCTTTTTCTTCTTCGATACCGAAAAGATTGTCGCAGTGTTCCTTTGGCATAATAAGCACGTGGCCTTCGTTGGCAGGGAATCTGTCTAAAATTACTTTAAATTCTTCGTTTTCATAAATTGTTGCAGAAGGAATAACTCCTGCGATTATTTTACAGAAAATACAGTTATCCATAGTGTAAGCCTCCTGATAAAATGTTGTTAAAAAAAGTATAGCATTTTGGCGAAGGCTTTACAATATTTGAAAGCATTTTAAATGGTTTTGATGATGGTTGAAGGGAATGCAAGGTTTTGGTAAGATATAGGCAGAAAATGGAATTTTATGAGGTGAAAAATGGCTAAGCAGACCGCTAACATAATAACATCAGTACGTATTTTGTGCAGTATATGTCTGCTTTTTTGTACCACATTTTCTGTTGGATTTTATGCGTTTTATCTGCTTGGCGGAATAAGTGATATGACAGACGGATTTGTTGCAAGAAAAACAAATTCGGTGTCATCTTTTGGTTCAAAACTGGACTCGGTAGCGGATTTTGTGTTTATCATAAGTGTGTGCATAAAGCTGTTTCCGGCTGTGGATATTTCAAAAGGAATCTGGGTGTTTATGTTGATAATACTGGCATTGAAAATATTCAATGTCTTTTT
>JAFYQL010000213.1 GCA_017547125.1 Bacillota bacterium | reverse complement strand
CAGATAAGAATAAGGTCGCCTGGCTTACCATCCATAGCTGCAACGATTTCTGCCATTTTTTCATCTGTAAAGAATTTAGCAATCTGGCTCTTGATTGTGCCGTCTTCGTTAACAACAATCCAAGCAAGACCTTTTGCTTTGTATGTCTTAACAAATTCAACAAGGCTGTCAATCTGTTTTCTTGGGAAGTTACCGCAACCTTCAGCATTGATAGCTCTTACGCTGCCACCCATATCGATAGCGTTCTTGAATACAACAAATTCTGTACCACGAACAACTTCTGTGATGTTTTTAAGTTCCATACCGAAACGAAGGTCTGGCTTGTCACTACCGAATCTGTCCATACCTTCTCTCCAAGTCATTCTCTTGAATGGAATCTGAATATCTACACCAAGGTTATCTTTCCAGATTTTCTGGATGAGTCTTTCATTAACGTCCATAATTTCTTCAAGATCGATAAATGAAAGTTCCATGTCAATCTGTGTAAATTCAGGCTGTCTGTCAGCTCTTAAGTCTTCATCACGGAAGCATTTTGCAATCTGGAAGTATCTGTCCATACCTGAAACCATAAGAAGCTGTTTGAAAAGCTGTGGGCTCTGTGGAAGAGCATAGAATGAACCCGGATGAACACGGCTTGGTACAAGATAGTCTCTTGCACCTTCAGGTGTGCTCTTCTGAAGGATAGGTGTTTCAATTTCAAGGAAGCCTTCGTCTGAAAGGAAGTTTCTTACTGTCTTAACAACATCGTGTCTCATTTTGATGTGGTTGAAGTTAGAAGGTCTTCTTAAATCGAGGTATCTGTATTTTAATCTGAGTTCATCATTTACATTGATGTTGTCTTCAACCTGGAAAGGTGGTGTTTCACTTTCAGAAAGAATTCTCATCTGTTCAGCGATGATTTCGATTTTACCTGTTTTCATGTTTTCATTTATGTTTTCAGCTGTTCTGAGAGCAACTGTACCTGTAACTGCAAGTACATATTCGCTTCTTACTGTTTCAGCCTTTTTGAAAATTTCTTCATCACTGTTACCGTCAATAACAACCTGAACAATACCTGTTCTGTCTCTGAGGGCAATGAAAATAAGCTGACCTAAGTCTCTTCTTCTCTGTACCCAGCCCATAACTGTAACTTTTTCGCCTGTCATGTTTTCATTAACATCACAGCACATACAGCTTCTTTTAAAGCCTGCCATACTCTCTGCCATATATATTCTCCTTACTTAAATGTATTGATAGACATATTTTTGCTCTATAAATATTAACAGAAATACGTGAAAACTTCAATATAAAAATCAAAAAGGATATGCCTGTTAAGACATATCCTTTGAAAATGCATTTAATTATCTTACGTTTGTAACCCAGTTGTATTTGTCTTCAACTTTACCGCTCTGGATACCTGTGATTGTATCATATACAAGGTGTGAAACAGGGCCGATTTCGCCGCCGTTAACAACCATGTGTTTATCTTCCCAGATAAGTTCGCCAACAGGAGAAATAACAGCTGCTGTACCTGTACCGAAGATTTCGTTAAGTTTGCCGCTTTCATATGCTTCGTAAACTTCCTGGATAGAAATCTTTCTTTCTGTAACTGTGTAGCCATTGTCTTTAAGAAGTTCGATAGCGCTCTTTCTTGTGATACCGCCAAGGATGCTGCCGTTAAGTGCAGGAGTAATAATTTCGCCGTCGATTACAAAGAAGATGTTCATTGTACCAACTTCTTCGATATATTTCTTTTCAACACCGTCAAGCCAAAGAACCTGTGTATAACCAAGTTTTTCTGCCTTTTCCTGTGCAATAAGGCTGGCTGCATAGTTACCTGCAGTTTTAGCAAAACCCATACCGCCTTTTACAGCTCTGCAGTATTCATCTTCAACATAAATCTTAACAGGGTTGATACCTTCTTTGTAGTATGAGCCTACAGGTGAAAGGATAATCATAAATTTGTATGTTCTTGCTGGGTGAACGCCAACGTGAACGTCTGTTGCCATACAGAATGGTCTTACATAAAGGCTTGTGCCTTCGCCTGTAGGAATCCAGTCTTTTTCAATTTCAACAAGCTTCTTGAGTGCTTCAACACAGAAGTCAACATCAAGGTTAGGGATTACAAGACGGTCGTTTGAAAGGTTAAGTCTTGTGAAGTTCTGTTCAGGTCTGAAAAGTCTGATGTGACCTTCAGCGTCTTTATATGCTTTAAGACCTTCAAATGTGCTCTGTCCATAATGGAAAATCATGCTTGCAGGTTCCATTTCAATCTTGTGGTATGGAACGATGCGTGGATCATGCCAGCCAATACCTGCTGTGTAATCCATTTCAAACATATGGTCTGTATAGTACACACCAAATGGGAGATTGCTCATGTCAGGCTTTTCCTTTAACTCTTTTGCTAATTCAACTTTAATTTCCATCATTGTAAATTCCTCCAATGCTTTTATATTTTGTCTGCACTTGGCAGGCTTATAGTTTATTTAAAAATTTCTTTCATTTTTGCTTCAAGTTCACTGAGCTTAAGTGCTTCAACTTCGCCTGTTTCCATATTCTTAAGTGAAATGCTGTCGTTATCAACTTCATCATCACCTAAAATAAGAGAATATTTAGCGCCAATCTTGTTGGCATATTTCATCTGTGCCTTAACACTTCTGCCAACTGTATCACATTCAGCAACAATACCTGCTTTTCTTAATGCAAGTGTTACTGCCTGAGATTTCACGAAACCTTTTTTACCGATAGATCCGATATAGATGTCTCTTTCAGGCTTGTATTCGATTTCGCCATTCTGTGCCTTAAGTGTAAGTATAAGTCTTTCAATACCAAGACCAAAACCAACAGCACCTGTTTTTGGACCGCCAACTTCTTCAATAAGGTTATCGTATCTTCCGCCGCCGCAAACAGTGCCCTGTGCACCGATAGTTGTTGTAACAAATTCGAATACTGTTCTTGTGTAATAGTCAAGACCTCTTACAATCTGTGGGTCAACAACATACTTGATACCCATTTCATCAAGAATTGCTTTAAGTGTTTCAAAGTGATCTTTACATTCATCACAAAGACAATCAAGAATTTCAGGTGCATTTTCGATAATCTTTTTGCAGCCTTCTTCTTTACAGTCAAGAACTCTTAATGGGTTTCTTTCGTATCTGTCTTTACATTCCTTGCAAAGATTATCAAGGTTGTCGCCGATGAATTCTCTGAGAAGTTTGTTGTATTTAGCACGGCATTCAGGACAGCCAAGGCTGTTGATTTTAAGCTGAATGCTTTCAATACCAAGTTTTTCAATAAGCTGAGCTGCAACAGAAATTACTTCTGCATCAAGCGCCGGTGAGTATGAGCCAAACATTTCGATACCGAACTGATGGAACTGTCTCTGACGGCCTGCCTGCATTTTTTCGTATCTGAAAGTTGGAGCAATGTAGTAAAGCTTTGTTGGCTGTGCATTGTTGTGCATACCGTGTTCGATATATGCTCTTGCAACGCCTGCAGTACTTTCAGGTCTTAATGTAATGCTTCTGTTACCCTTGTCATTGAATGTATACATTTCTTTCTGAACGATGTCAGTTGTGTCACCCACACCGCGAAGGAAAAGTTCTGTATGCTCAAAAATAGGTGTTCTTATTTCTTCAATGCCGAAATTGCTGCAAATTTCTCTCATTTTGCCTTCGATATCATGCCATATCTGCATTTCAGCACCGAATATATCTTTAGTCCCTTTTGGAGCCTGAGTAAGCATATAATATACCTCCGTATCAAATTATTTATAAACAAAAAGCTTTCAATCCCAAAGGACGAAAGCTTCGCGGTACCACCTTAATTTCTGCCTTTTAAGCAGACTCTTTTTGGTTAGTAACGAAACCACCCGCCTGCGACTACTTCTTTTTTCACCGCAGAAACTCCCAAGCTACCTTCACTGCTGTTTTTCCTGAAAAACCTTTCAGCCTAGTGCGAAAAGCACGAATTTTTCTCTCTGAAGGACACTGACAGCTACTCCTCTTGTTCCTCGTTTTTTCAATTATTATAGTTAAAAATTTTACTCTTTTAAAGCATTTTTGTCAATAGTTCAGGTCATTTGTACGTAAAATTATACATTTTTAACAGTATTATTTTTCGCTTTTCATTGCTTCGCTTTTTCGCTCAAGCATTTCATCAAAACGGGCAATATACTCTTCAACACCCTTTACATTAAATGCACGTGTAAGGAGATTTTTTTCTTTGTTGTACACCTTGCTTGTTGCTCCGGCACCGGCTGCAAGTATGGTCTGTCGCTCTTCCATAATTTCGATATTATAGATACCTTCGCAGCCTTTTCGGCAATAGCCTACGTTTTCAAAATTACCCACCATATTCTTCTGTCGGTACATATAATATGGCGCAAGGCCCATTTTTCTTGCATATTCAGAAGAAATCTCAATCATTTCCTCCATTATCTTTGCTTCAGCAAGGGTATAGCTGTCAAACTGCTCTTTAAGACGTGATGCTCTCTTAACTGCAAGAGTATGCACTGTCATACTGTCAGGGGCAAGGGCTTTCATCTCTTCCATAGTGTGGCGCACATCTTCAACTGTTTCTTCCGGAAGGCCAAGTATAAGGTCCATATTTATATCCCTGAAACCTATTTTTCTTGCTGCACAATAGATATTCTTAACATCCTCCACAGTGTGTCTTCTGCCTATCAGATCAAGAGTTTTCTGATTCATTGTCTGTGGATTTATGCTTATTCTTTCAACGCCGTATTTCTTCATTACGGCAAGCTTACCTTCTGTTATGGTGTCAGGACGACCCGCCTCAACAGTAAACTCAAGTGTTTTGCTCAAATCGATGTTGTCTGCTATACACTTAAGAAGTCTTTCAAGCTGAATTTCGTCAAGTGATGTTGGTGTACCTCCGCCAACATAAACAGTCATAAATCTTCTGCCTTCCGCAAGGTGTGCGATATATTCAATTTCTTCCGTAAGCTTATCAAGATATCCGTCAACAAGTTTTGAATATCTGTCCAAAGGATATGATGTAAATGAACAATAAAGACATCTTGTCGGGCAGAAAGGAATACCCACATAAAGACTTAAATCTCCGTCTGTATTTTTTGCAAGAATACTTTCCTCTGCCTTTGAAACCTCAAGGGCAAGACGCGCTTTTGCTTCACTTGTAAAATGCTTTTCCATAAAGTATTTTACAGTTTCCTCTTCGCTTAAGCCGGCAGAAATAAGCTCGCCTGCTGTTTTTGCAGGTCTTACACCTGTTATTGTACCCCACTCAGGATAAAATTTCATTTTTGGTGCAAGCATTTTATAGATTGAGTTTCTTACAGATCTTTTTTCAGCCTTTTTGTCATCAGCATCAAAATTTTCAGTTCCTTCTGCGGTTTTGATGCCGTTTTCAAAAATTTCCGCAGTGCACTTGCCTTCTGCCATAGTGCTTACCACGGTGATGCCGTCTTTTTTTATTTCGTCACAGTTGTAATAATGTCTGTTTGGATAAAAAATCTGTATGCCTGTCTGCACATCATTCAAATATTCGTGATTTTTAAGTATAAAATAAATCATATATACCTCATAAAAAAGGACGCATAATCAATTCGCCCTCAATAATTATGCTTTAACAAATCCGTTAAATTTCTTTTCAAATCTGATGTTTGTAGCACTTCCGTGGCCTGTATAAACTGCAGTTTCTTCAGGAAGCACATAAAGTTTTTCTTTTATTGAATCAATAATTCTCTTGAAGTTTTCAGTTGATGGGTAGCCGATACCATCCTTTTCAGGCGGATTTGGGAAGTCTGTTCTGCCGATTGACACATAGAAAAGTGTGTCGCCTGAGAAAAGAATTTTGTTTGTTTCATCGTAGTAGCATACTCCGCCCTGTGTGTGGCCCGGTGTATGAATAACCTTGAGAGATGTGCCGCCAAATTTGAATTCGTCGCCATCTTCAAAAATCATATCAACATCAAATTTCTTTGAGCCATACATTGCTGAAAAACTGATTCTTTCATCTTCAAGCACAGGAATTTCCCATCTGTGTGCACCAACCTTGCAGCCAAGTTCTGCCTTAAGGTCAGCAACTGCGCCTGTGTGGTCACCGTGGCCATGTGTAAGAAGAATAGCCTTAACATCAATTTCGTTTTCCTTAATAACCTGAGCAATTCTTGCTGCATCGTTGCCCGGGTCAACAATTACGCCTTCTTTGCTTGTTTCATCAAAATATATATATACATTCTGGTCCATTGAACGAACCACATACTGTAAAAGTTTCATAAATTCCTCCTTAGAAGAGTCTGTCACTGTCTAAAAGTAATGTTACAGGGCCATCATTTAAAAGTTCAACCTTCATTTCCGCCTGGAAAATACCGCTGTTTACTTTCTTGAGACCTGCCTGCTGCGCTTTTTCAACAAATTTAGCAAACATAGGCTCTGCTTCTGCAGGTGACGCACCTGATGAATAACCAGGTCTTCTGCCCTTTCTTGCATCGCCGTAAAGTGTGAAGTTTGGCACAATAAGAAGTTCCCCGTCAATATCCTTAAGAGAAAGATTCATTTTGCCTTCTTCATCTTCAAATATTCTTAAATTGATT
>JAFYQL010000212.1 GCA_017547125.1 Bacillota bacterium | reverse complement strand
TTATTTTCTCCTTTTCTTTTTTCAGTTCTTCAAGGAATGAATACGGAATTTTAAGATTGCCTCTTCCGACGCCAAGGTCTATATCGGCTTTATTTTTTCCGTGATAGTCGCTTCCACCGCTGAAAAGAAGACCTTCGTCCTTTGCAATGCGTGTTATTTCTCTTTCCTGTTCCGCCTTGAATGTTGAATACATAACTTCCATAGCCTTAAGACCATATTCCTTAAGCTCCTGCACAAGCTTTCTTATAGCGTCATAGTCAAGCTTGTAAAGCGCGGCGTGGGCAAGTACAGGAATGCCGCCCGCTGCCTTTATTATTTCTATGGCCTCTGTCGGTGTTATAAGTTTGCGCGGAACGTGTCCTGGAAGACCAAGAGAAATATATTTTTCAAAGGCTTCATTTATGGTTTTTGTGTAGCCTTTTTTGTACATAAGCTGTGCATAGTGGGCGCGGGTACAGTTTCCACAGCCTGAAATTTCATAAAGCTCATCGTATGTCATAGGAAAGCCTATTTCTGTAAGCTTTTCTATCATACGGATATTTCTTTCGTATCTCTGCTGTTTAATTTTTTCTGTACTTGATTTTATAACGTCATTATTGTGGTCTATAAAAAGGCCTACAATGTGTATTTCAACTTTTCTGCCTAAAAAATCATAGTATGATGCAAACTCAATTCCAGGTATGGTTTCTACACCGTATTTTTCGCCTGCAGCCATAAATTCGTCAATGCCGTCAAGGGTGTCGTGGTCTGTTATGGCAACGGCTTTAAGGCCTTTTTCTTTGGCAAGAATAACTATTTCTTCGGGCGTAAGTGTTCCGTCTGAAAATGTGGAATGAGTATGAAGATCTATATATTCTGACATGAATATCACCTCTTTTTATTATTAAACCATAAGCAAAAAAATGTGGCAATGTATAAATGGCAAATTGGATAAATAAAATTAAACAGGAGGTGGAATGATGGAAAATAAAGATAATGGCACAAATATGATTATTGCATTTGCAAAGGCTCAGGTTATTGCATACTTAATTACGGCGGTTATGTTTATGCTATGTGCATTGTTGCTTACATATACGGATGTTGAAGAAAATATTGTGCCTGTTTTTTCTTTGGTATGTACATTTTTAAGCGCGTTTGTATCGGGTATTGTGGTTTCAAAAAAAGCCGACAAAAAAGGCATATTCTGGGGCATGCTTTCGGGCGCGGTGTATGCGGCCATACTTATTATGCTGCTTTATGTTGCGGCTGAAAATACAGGTTTTGATACAGGAAGGTTGTTTTCAGTACTGACTTCACTTTTTTCTGGGTCTTTAGGGGGGATTTTTGGAATTAACAGTAAAAAATAACTTTGCAAAACTGTATTGCCGTGGTATAATATGTACAACATAATTTTTGGAGGAGGCTATAAATATGAAACACGTAAAAACATTAAATACATGCATGCTTAAAAACACACTTAAAAAAGGTGGCTGCGGCGAATGCCAGACATCATGTCAGTCAGCTTGCAAAACATCATGTACAGTAGCTAACCAGTCATGCGAAAATAAATAATTTGTGCATGCAGGTGGCTAAAAGTAACTTAAATTAAATTGCTTTTAGAGGGGTGCAGATGGTATGTCTGCACCCAACTTTTTGTGTTTAAAAACACTTAAAAACGGAAATTTTACAGATGAAAGGTGATTGAATATGATTCATAAGTTCAGTATGAACGGCGTTAACGTTGTTATGGACGTTATAAGCGGTGCTGTTCATGTTGTAGATGAAATTGTATATGACATAGTTGACAGCTACGAAGAAATGTGCGAAGAAGCGCTTGTTGTAAAGTTTGCTGATAAATATAGCGAAAAAGCAGTTAGAGAAGCCTGTGAAGAAATTAAAGAACTTAAAGATGCAGGCATGCTTTTTGTTGAAGATGACTATACAAACGTACTTGATATGGTTGGCAAAAGAGCACCTGTTGTTAAGGCTCTTTGCCTTCATATAGCACACGACTGCAACCTTAAATGCAAATACTGCTTTGCAGAAGAAGGTGAATATCATGGTCACAGAAGCCTTATGAGTGCAGAAGTGGGCAAAAAAGCTATCGACTTTATCATCAAAAGTTCAGGCTCAAGAAGAAACCTTGAAGTTGACTTTTTTGGCGGCGAGCCACTTATGAACTTTGATGTTGTTAAAGAAATTGTTGAATATGCACGTGAAGAAGAAGTTAAGTATGGCAAAAACTTCCGTTTTACTATCACAACAAACGGTATTCTTCTTAATGATGAAATTCAGGAATATATCAACAAGAATATGCACAATGTAGTTATAAGCCTTGACGGACGCAAGGAAGTTAACGACAGAATGAGACCAAGAGCAGGCGGACAGGGAAGCTATGATGTTATTGTTCCTAAGTTCCAGAAGCTTGCAGAAAGCAGAAACCAGACAGACTATTACATAAGAGGCACATTCACAAGACAGAATCTTGATTTCTCAAAAGACGTGCTTCATATGGCAGACCTTGGTTTCAAGCAGATTTCTGTTGAGCCTGTTGTTGGCCAGGAATATGAAGAATACGCTATCAGAGAAGAAGACCTTCCTGCAATATATGAAGAATATGAAAGACTTGCCTGCGAGCTTTATGAAAGACATAAAGAAGGCGGCGAAAAAGACTTTAACTTCTTCCATTTCATGATCGACCTTTCAGGCGGTCCTTGTGTTGCGAAACGTCTTGTTGGCTGCGGCAGCGGTACAGAATACCTTGCTGTAACACCTGAAGGCGACCTTTATCCTTGCCACCAGTTTGTTGGTCTTGATGAGTTTAAGATGGGCACTGTATTTACAGGCCTTGAAAGAGAAGACATAAGAGAAAATTTTGAAAGCTGTAACGTATATGCTAAGGAAGACTGCAAAAACTGCTGGTGCAGATTCTATTGCAGCGGTGGTTGTGCTGCCAATGCACACCAGCTTAACGGAAGCATATTCAAGCCTTACAAAATTGCCTGCGACCTTCAGAAAAAGAGAGTTGAATGTGCAATTATGATTAAGGCAAAGCAGTTTCAGGAGGAATGCTAAATGAAAACAAAAGGTAGAAGCATAGTAACCCTTGTGGTGCTTGCAATTGCTGCAGTTGCATTAAGCTTTGTGGCTCTTGTGGGTGCAAACTCAAGTGGTTTGCTTAGTATCAGAAACGTAAAGCTTGGTTTAGACCTCAGCGGTGGTGTTTCTATTGTTTATCAGGCTGAAAAAGAAGACATTACAGAGGCGGATATGTCAACTGCAGTTGGTCTTATTCAGCACCGTCTTGACAGAAAAGGCTGGACAGAAGCCGAAGCTGCAAGACAGGGTGAAAACCGTATCCGAGTTGAAATTCCGGGTGTTGAAGATGCGGAAGAAGCAGTAAATGAACTTGGCAAAACAGCTCAGCTTATGTTTCTTGATGCACAGGGCAATGTAATACTTACAGGTGCCGATGTTGATGAAGCAAGAAAAGAAGTTGGTGCCGTTGACAACACTGGCATTTCACAGCCTTATGTTGCGCTTAAATTTACAAGCAATGGCGCAAAATTATTTGGTGAAGCAACAGGCAAAAATATAGGACAGCCTATCTATATCGTAATGGACGAAGACGTAATAAGCAGTCCTATTGTTAATAGTGCCATTACAACAGGTGAATGTATTATCAGCGGTAACTTTACACCTGAAAGTGCAGAAGAACTTGCAAGCCTCATCAGAGAAGGCTCAATGCCGTTTAATCTTACTGTTATGGAAATGAATAACGTAGGTGCACGTCTTGGTCATAACGCGGTTGAAACAAGCGTTACAGCGGCTATTGTGGGCGTTGCTCTTGTACTTTTGTTTATGCTTTTAATTTACAAAGGCCTTGGTATTGCGGCTAACTGGGCGCTTATCATTTATCTTGCCCTTGAAGCAATTGCAATCAGTGCCTTTAACGTAACACTTACACTTCCTGGTATTGCCGGTGTAATTCTTTCAGTAGGTATGGCAGTAGACGCCAATGTAATCATATTTGAAAGAATGAAGGAAGAACTTAAAATTGGCAAAGATGTCCGCGATGCAATTAAGGCAGGCTTCTCAAGAGCACTTCCTGCTATTGTTGACGGTAATATAACAACATTTATTGCTGCTGTTGTACTTTACTTTATGGGTACAGGTACAATCAAGGGCTTTGCATTCACACTTATGATAGGTATCGTTGTATCAATGTTTACAGCGCTTGTTATCACAAAGCTTATCATAAAAGGCCTGGTTGGTATGGGCATTACAAAACCAACATTCTATGGTGTTAAGGCATCACAGATTAAAGAAGCAGGGAGGGAAGAAGAATGAGTTTTGATATTATAAAACACAGAAAAAAATTCCTTGCCGTTTCAATCGTGCTTATAGTTATCGGTATTGCTGCTATGGTGTTTAATAGTACACAGGGCAAAGGTGCATTCAATTTTGACATTGAATTTACTGGCGGTACAGCGATGACAGTGGATATGGGTACAGAATTTGACAACGAAGATATTGCTGATGTATGTGCAGCAGTTACAGGTCAGAAAAATCCACAGATTCAGAAGATTCTTGGTACAAATGAAGTATCAATCAAGCTTCAGAATATCGACAGTGAAACAAGAACAGAACTTTCTGAAGCGATTATAGATGAGTTTGGACTTAGTGAAGACAGTGTTCTTTCTGTTCAGGACATCAGTGCCACAGTAAGCGGCGAAATGCAGAGAATGGCTATCATTTCTGTACTTGTTTCATGTGTGGCAATGCTTCTTTACATCACAATCCGTTTCCATGACTTTAAAACAGGTGTAAGCTCAATACTTGCCCTTGTGCACGACGTGCTTATTATGCTTGCGTTCTATGCCGTTTTCAGAATACCTGTAAACAATGCATTTATCGCGGCTATTCTTACAGTTGTTGGTTATTCAATCAATGCTACAATCGTAATTTTTGACAGAATCAGAGAAAACAAGAAACTTCAAACATACGAAATGGCTGCAGACCTTATCAACGACAGTGTTAAGCAGACTTTAACAAGAAGCTTCTATACATCAGTTACAACATTTGCTGCTATCGGTGCAGTTTATGTATTTGGTGTTAAGTCAGTTAAAGAATTTGCTCTTCCTATTATGGTTGGTGTTGTCAGCGGTGTTTACTCATCAGTATTCCTTTCAGGTGCATTCTGGTACAGCCTTCTTGGCAAAGACAAGACTGTAAACTATGAAGAAGATGATGATTATGATGAATATGGCGAAGCATCAGGATACTACGAAGAACCTGATATTTCTGATTTCTTCGATTGATTATAAAAGGGTGCCCGTGTGGTGCCCTTTTGTTAAATGGGTGATATTATGGCAAAATGGGTTTTAAAACGAAATAAAGCATATATAGAAAAAATAGCAGAAGCATTTTCGCTTTCTCCTGTTACCGCCAATGTTATAGCAAACCGTCACCTTGGCACAGCAAAGGAAATTGAAAAATATCTTTATTGCCGAAAAGAAGAACTTTATGATGCTATGGAAATGAAGGATATGGCAAAGGGCCTTGATATCATTTGCGATGCAATAAAAAATGGCAGAAAAATAGTTGTTTACGGCGACTATGACGTTGACGGGGTTATGAGTACTGTTATACTTTACAAAAGCCTTGTGTTACTTGGTGCAGAGTGTATGTTTTATCTTCCGCACAGACAAAAGGAAGGCTACGGCATGAATATGGATGCGGTGGAAGAATTGCACCAGGGCGGAGCAGAAGTTATACTTGCCTGCGACAATGGTATTGCGGCCATTCACGAGGTTGAAAGAGCGAAGGAGCTTGGTATGGATGTGGTTATTATAGACCATCACGAGCCTGCCTTTGAAACTTTGACAGACGGAACAAAGAAAGATATTATTCCTGTTGCTGATGCTGTGATAGACTGTAAACAGGAAAAATGTACATATCCGTTCAAGATGCTTTGTGCTGCCGGTATGTGCTACAAATTCAGCGGTCTGCTGTTTGAAAAAATGGGTAGAGAATTTGACTGCGATGATGAGTTTATTACATTTGCGGCCATTGCTACAGTGTGCGACGTTGTAGATCTGCTTGATGAAAACAGAATAATTGCCAAAAATGGCCTTGCGCTTGCGCAACAGAGCAAAAACATAGGCATGCAGGCACTTTTGAGGCAGACAAACCTTGACGGACCTGTAAATGAGTATCACGCAGGCTTTGT
>JAFYQL010000019.1 GCA_017547125.1 Bacillota bacterium | reverse complement strand
GGCAGAGCATAAAACAATAAACTGCTTTGAAAGCGGCGACGAGCTTACCGTTGAAAATGTACGTAAACACACAAGAATGCATAAAAGATGCGGAACAAGTTTCTTGCTTATAGTTATGATTATAAGTATGATTGTGTTCTTTTTCGTAAGAACAGACAACTTTGTTTTAAGACTTGTAAGCCGTGTTGTTCTTGTACCTTTTATTGCAGGTATTTCATACGAAGTTATCAAATGGGCGGGCAATTCCGATTCAAAACTTGTTAATATAATCAGCAGTCCTGGTTTATGTCTTCAGAAGCTTACAACAAAAGAGCCTGATGACAGCCAGATTGAATGTGCTATTGCAGCTATGAAAGGAGTTCTTGAGGATGAATCTGAACAGGAATGAAAGAACTGTTGAGAAATGTCTTTTTGAAGCAAAAAAAGAACTTAAATTAAGCGGTGCGCAGGAGTATGCTCTTGACTGCGAGCTTTTTATGATGAAAAGCACTTCTTTAAGCAAGATTCAGCTTTTTACAAAAAACGATTATGTTCTTTCTGATGAAGAATACGAAAGTTTTGTTTCTATGGTGGAAAGACGTAAAAGCGGTGAGCCTTGTCAGTACATAACAGGCAAAGCATATTTTTATGACAGAGAGTTTTTTGTAAACAGTAATGTGCTTATTCCAAGAAATGATACTGAAATTCTTGTAGAAACAGTAATTGAGTACGGCAAAAAGTATGGTTTTAAAACTATGCTTGATATAGGTACAGGCAGCGGCTGTATAGCCATAAGCCTTGCATGTGAAGGATTTGAAATGACTGCCGTTGATATAAGCGACGGTGCTCTTGAAACTGCAAAGAAAAATGCTGAATTTAACGAAGCAAAGATTGAATTCCTTAAAAGCAATGTTTTTTCCGCAGTTGAAGGCAGAAAATTTG
Source organism: Bacillota bacterium (assembly GCA_017547125.1). Lineage (GTDB taxonomy): Bacteria > Bacillota > Clostridia > Lachnospirales > Anaerotignaceae > HGM11808. The sequence continues at coordinate 4,292 of JAFYQL010000019.1, read as the reverse complement.
ATGCAATAGTTTCAAATCCGCCATATATCGAAAAAGATGTTATCCCTACTCTTATGAGAGACGTCAAGGATTTTGAACCTATGGGCGCTCTTGACGGCGGAGAAGACGGTCTCGATTTCTACAGACAGATTGTTGACGAAGGCAGAGAGCATCTTAATGAAAACGGATTTATATTCTTTGAAATTGGATATAATCAGGGAATAGCCGTTAAAGAGCTTTTTGAGGAAAAGGGATACAGTGAAATAAAAATTATTAAAGACCTTGCAGGTCTTGACCGAGTTGTATTGGCAAAACTTTAATTGGGAGATAATATGTTAGAACGTATTGAAGAACTTACAATTAAATATGAAGAACTTGGGCTTATGATAAATGACCCTGACGTGATAGCAGATCAGTCAAAATGGCGTACACTTATGAAAGAGTACAGCGATATGACACCTATCATTGAAAAATATAATGCTCTTAAGGAAGCAAAGCAGACAGTAAGAGATGCCCTTGATATGCTTGAAAGCGAAAAGGACGAAGACTTCCGAGCTATGCTTAAGGCTGAACTTAATGAAGCAAGGGAAATGGAAGACAAACTTATTGATGAAATAAAGATACTTCTTATTCCAAAAGACCCTAATGACGAAAAGAACGTTATTATGGAAATCCGCGGCGGTGCCGGCGGTGATGAAGCAAATATCTTTGCCGGAAACCTTTTCAGAATGTATTCAAGATATGCTGAAACACGCGGCTGGAAGACAGAAATGATGAGTGCCAATGAAAGTGATATGGGCGGTTTCAGCTCAGTATCATTTATGATTACAGGTGCGGGTGCATATTCACGACTTAAGTTTGAAAGTGGTGTACACCGAGTGCAGAGAGTTCCTGCAACTGAATCAGGCGGAAGAATTCATACATCAACGGCAACAGTTGCCGTACTTCCTGAGGCTGAAGAAGTTGACGTAAACATCGATATGAATGATGTGCGTATTGACGTTTTCAGAGCATCAGGCAATGGCGGTCAGTGTGTAAATACAACTGACTCTGCAGTACGAGTTACACATATTCCAAGCGGTATTGTTGTTTCCTGTCAGGACGAAAAAAGCCAGATAAAGAACAAGGCAAAGGCTATGAAGGTTCTTTATGCAAGACTTTACGAAATGGAAAGACAGATTCACGACAGCAAGATATCTGCCGAAAGACGTTCACAGGTGGGTACAGGCGACAGAAGTGAAAAAATAAGAACATACAATTTCCCGCAGGGAAGAGTTACAGACCACAGAATTGGTCTCACACTTCATAAGATTGATGCAATTATTGACGGTGATCTTGACGATATTATAGATACACTTATAACAACAGATCAGGCCGAAAAACTTAAAGCATCATCAGAAGAATAAGAATTTTAATTTTTCTATATAATTTTATAATCATCTTTAAAAGGTGTTATATTTGGAAAAATTTAAAAAATATATAAAAAGCTGTTTGGGCGGAATACTCTGTGCTGCAGGGTGTTTTGTGATACCGCAAAGCTATGTGGCAAAAAACATAATGATGCACGCAGTTGAAGTTGCGGCAGAACTTGTGATGATTTTCTGGGGTAGTTCACTGGTTTTGCCCGACAAAGACAGTCGCTTTGATATGGAGAGATTTGTCTTTTTTGCAGCAGGAATGCTCTCTACAGTGTGCCTGTGCAAATAACTGTTGCCCGAAACGGCAAAAGTTTGATATAATACTATATCGGACTAATTTTTAGGAGGAAATATTTTGAGCAATATGAACATTACAAAAGAAAGCATTATTGAGATGATGAGCCACAATGTGAAAACATTGTTTAGAAAAAACATCAAAAACGCTACACCTGAAGAACTTTATCAGGCTGCAGCTTATACAGTGAGAGAAATTGTAAATGAAAGATGGATGAAAACTCACGACGAATATTATGAAAAAGACGTTAAGATGGTTTACTATCTTTCAATGGAATTCCTTATGGGCAGATTCCTTGGCAACAGCATCATCAACCTTTCAATTTTTGAACCGGTAAAAGAAGCCTTTGATGAACTTGGCGTTGACTATAACCTTATTGAAGATTCTGAACCAGACCCAGGCCTTGGTAACGGCGGTCTTGGCAGACTTGCAGCTTGTTTCCTTGATTCACTTTCAACAATGAATCTTCCTGCATACGGCTGCGGTATCAGATACCACTATGGTATTTTTGAACAGGCAATTGAAAATGGTTACCAGGTTGAAAGACCAGACAACTGGCTTGAAAACGGTGACCCATGGGCTATCAAGAGAAGTGAATATTCTGTTGAAGTTAAATTTGGCGGTACTGTAAAGGCTGTTGCAAATGGTGAAGGCGGCTACAACTATGTTCAGGAAAACTATCAGTCAGTAATGGCTATTCCATACGATTACCCAGTAGTTGGCTATGACACACAGACAGTAAACACACTTCGTCTTTGGGACGCAAGACCAAAGAATAAATTTGACCTTCAGTCATTCAACGAAGGTAAATATCAGAAGGCACTTGAAGAACAGAACCTTGCACATACAATCACAGAAGTACTTTACCCAGCAGATGACCACATTTCAGGTAAGGAACTTCGTCTCCGTCAGCAGTATTTCTTCATTTCTGCTACAGTACAGAGAGTTATTGCAAGATTTAAAACAAAACACGATAACTGGGATCTTCTTCCTGAAAAGGTTGCTTTCCAGCTTAACGATACACACCCAACAGTTGCAGTTGCAGAACTTATGAGAGTTCTTATCGATGAAAACGGTCTTTCATGGGATAAAGCTTGGGAACTTACAACAAAAGTTTGTGCATATACAAACCACACTATTATGAGCGAAGCTCTTGAAAAATGGCCAATGGAACTTTTCAGCAGACTTCTCCCACGTATCTACATGATCGTTGAAGAAATCAACAGACGTTTCTGCCTTGAGCTTATTGGTAAATACGGCAATGACGGTCAGAAAATCAGAGATATGGCTATCGTAGCTGACGGTCAGGTAAGAATGGCATACCTTGCTATCGTAGGCAGCCACAGTGTAAACGGTGTTGCTGCTCTTCATACAGAAATTCTTAAAAACCAGGAACTTAAGAACTTCTATGATATCTACCCAGAAAAATTCAACAACAAAACAAATGGTATCACACAGAGAAGATGGCTTCTTCATGCCAACAAACCTCTTGCAGATCTTGTGACAGAAGTTGTTGGCAAAGGATGGGCAACAGACCTTTCAAAAATTGAAGGCATAATGAAGTATGCTGATGACGAAGAATTCCAGAACAGATTTATGGAAATCAAGAGACAGAACAAGATTGCCCTTGCTGATTACATCAAGAGAACAAAAGGCATCGACATCAACCCTGACTCAATCTTCGATATTCAGGTTAAGAGACTTCACGAATATAAGAGACAGCTTCTTAACGTACTTCATATCATTTACCTTTACAACCAGCTTAAGGTTAACCCAGGTCTTGATATGGTTCCAAGAACATTTATCTTTGGTGCTAAATCAGCTGCAGGCTACAAGAGAGCAAAACTTATCATCAAGCTTATCAACTCTGTTGCAGATGTTGTTAACAACGATGAAAGCATCAACGGCAAGATTAAAGTTGTGTTCATGGAAAACTACCGTGTATCACTTGCAGAAAAACTTATTCCTGCTGCAGATGTAAGTGAACAGATTTCAACAGCAAGTAAAGAAGCTTCAGGTACAGGTAACATGAAGTTTATGCTTAACGGTGCTGTAACTATCGGTACACTTGACGGTGCTAACGTAGAAATCTGTGAAGAAGTAGGCGAAGACAATATCTTCATCTTCGGTATGAGAGCTGAAGAAGTTATTGAAGCATACAAGAACAACAGCTATGACCCATGGATGGTTTACAACTTAAATCAGGACGTGAGAATGGCTCTTACAAGCCTTATCAACGGTACATTTGACAATGATACTGAACTTTTCAGAGACATCTACAATGCACTTTTAAACGGCGCAGGCGGAAGAGCAGACGATTACTTCCTTCTTGCAGACTTTGATGCATACAAGAAGGCTCAGGAAGAAGTTGACAAAGCATACAAAGACAAGAGAAGATGGGCAAAAATGGCCATCATCAACACAGCTAAGAGCGGTAAGTTCAGCAGTGACAGAACTATTAAAGAATACGCTGATGAAATCTGGGGTCTTAGCCCATATAAAGTTGAAGAATAATTTATTAAACCGAGGGCATAGTTCCTCGGTTTTTTTATCGACTTTTTTTGTGGGTGATAGTATACTGAAACTATGAGGGGAGGAAT
>JAFYQL010000211.1 GCA_017547125.1 Bacillota bacterium | reverse complement strand
GACAGACAAAATAATTCCCGAAAAAATTGAAAATGGTTTCATTAAGAAGGTTATTCTTCTTGAAAGCACCGTGTCAACAAATGATGTGTGCAAAAGCCTTGCCTTTGACGGAGAAATAGAAGGCACACTTGTTATTGCTGACGAGCAGACTGGCGGACGCGGAAGAATGGGACGTGTATGGAGTTCTCCTAAGGGCGAAGGGATATGGATGAGCCTTATTCTCCGACAGAATATAAATCCGTATCATGTGTCTTCCGTTACACTTCTTGCCGGGCTTGCGGTGTGCAGGGCTCTCAGAAGTTTCGGCATTGATGCGGTCATAAAATGGCCTAACGATGTATGGATAAACGGCAAAAAGGTGTGCGGAATACTTACTGAAATGAGTGCATCACAGGACGGCATTGATTTTGTAATAGTTGGAATAGGTGTTAACGTAAATACTTCAATTTTCCCGCAGGAACTTGAAAATATTGCCTGCTCGTTGTATACTGAGACGAACAAAAAGTATGAACGAAATACTGTAATTGCTGAAATCTGGCATCAGTTTGGACTGTATTATGACGGCTTTGCTGAACGTGGATTTTCTGCAATCAAAAATGAATACGAGAAATATTGCACAAACATAGGCAAAAGAGTGAATGTTTTGTGTGATGACGGCTATGAGGCGTTGGCTATGGGTATTGATGACAGCGGAAGCCTTGTGGTTTTGAAGGATAACGGCGAGAAAACGGCAGTTTTTTCGGGTGAGGTTTCAATAAGAAATATATAATGAGGTGCGATTATGAAAAAAATAATGGCGGCAGCTTCTTTTGATAAACAGAAATATTATATGGACGAAGAGTTTCTTTCTCTTCCTCAGGGCATAAAAGATGAAGTGCAGACGATCTGTGTTTATCTTGCAGAAAAACTTATGTGCACATTTGTTGTGGGATTTTATGAAGATGACGGAGATGTGTACTTTGAAACAGTAAGAAGCGAAGAGGTTCTTGATTTTGATGATATTGGTGCAGAACTTGAAATAAAGTCTCTTCAGAAAGAAAAGTCGGAGCTTATAAAGGCTCTTAAAATGTGGTACCTTATCTACAAAACAGACAGAGGCGAAGAAATAAAGCAGAAACTTTTAAAGGGCGAAGAAGTAGACGTATAATTTTTGTGTCGCGGGGGCGAAAATAAATGATTCTTGTAATTAATGTTGGCAATAATGAAATGATAGTGGCTGTTTTTGACGGCGAAGAGGTTATTGCAAGCTGGAGAATGTCAACAAATGCAATGAAGACAAGTGACGAAATAGGCAGCACTATTATGCGTTTCTTTGATTTTGATGACATAGATGCGGATAATATTGAAGATGTTGTTATATCTTCTGTTGTGCCTAATGTTATGTATTCCCTTACAAATGCCGTTAAAAAATACTTCCGTATGGAGCCTGTTATTGTAGACTCATCTATGTTCAGCGGTGTTGACCTTAGCCGTATGAAAAACCCTAAAGAGCTTGGCAACAACCGTCTTGTTAATATTTCAGCGGCATACGAGCTTTATGGCGGACCTGTTATGGTTGTTGACTATGCAACCTGCACTACATACGACCTTGTTGATGACAAAGGCGTATTTCTGACAGGTATAACTGCGCCCGGAATTACTGTCTGCACAGAGTCACTTTTCGTAAAAGCGGCTCAGCTTCCTAAAATAGAAATTAAAAAGCCGGACTCAATTTACTGCCAGGATATTATCAGCTGTATTCAGGGCGGTATCTACTATGGACACCGAGGCGAAATAAAATACATAATCGATTGCATCAAAAAAGAAACAGGATTTGAAAAGATCACAGTTGTTGCAACAGGTGGTCTTGCAAAGGTAATTGATAACGAAGGCGATATTTTTGATATAATTGACCCGTTCCTTTCTTTCAAGGGGTTACGACTTCTTTATGAAAAGAATAAAAACTTAAGGGAGGGAAGAGAATAATGCTGCTTGTAATTGATGTTGGAAATACAAATATGGTTTTTGGTGTGTATAAGGAAAAAGAACTTCTTAACACATGGCGTATGGCAACAGGTGATGGCAAAACTAGTGACGAAATCGGTATCACTATAAATTCATTCCTTTCCGGCAGCGGTATAAGCCTTCATCACGTTGAGGGATGTATTATTGGCTCTGTTGTGCCTACAATTATGTATTCTCTTACTCATGCCGTAAGAAAATATCTTGGTATTGAGCCTATGATTGCAAACTGTCATATGGACCTTGGCATCACTATCGTCCGTGACAACCCTGAAACATGCGGTGTTGACCGTTTTGTTAATATAGTTGCGGCAAAAGAGCTTTATGGCTCACCTGCAGTTGTTATCGATTTCGGTACAGCCAACACATTTGACGTGGTTGATAGAGAAGACCGTTTTGTAACAGGATTTATAACTGCGGGCATGAAAACCTGCTCTGAACATCTTTACACAAGAAGTGCGCAGCTTCCGAAGGTTGAACTTGTTCATCCTGAAAGTATATTGGTGTCAGACACAGTTTCAAGTCTTCAGGCGGGTATTGTTGCAGGAAGAATTGGCGAAACAATAGAAATTATAAACGTACTTAAAAAAGAACTTGATTTACCTGATGCAAAGGTTGTTGCAACAGGCGGTCTTGCAAAGATGGTTGACCCTGAGGGCGAAATCTTTGACGTGTATGACCCTGTGCTTAACCTTGAAGGACTCAGAATATTATACGAAAGAAACAGTAAATAATTTATGAAAATAGGAAATTTAGAAATTAAGAATAATGTGTTTCTGGCGCCTATGGCTGGCGTAACAGACAAGCCTTTCCGTATTTTGTGCAAGGAAATGGGATGCGGTCTTGTTTACAGCGAAATGGTAAGTGCCAAAGGCATGTTTTATGAAAGCAAAAATACACATAAGCTTCTTGAAAGCGATGAGGCAGAAAGACCTGTTGCAGTTCAGCTTTTCGGCAGTGACCCAAAGATTATGGCAGATATGGCAAAACGCCTTGAAGATTTGCCTATCGATATTATCGATGTAAATATGGGTTGTCCTGCGCCTAAAATCGTAAGAAACGGCGAAGGAAGTGCCCTTATGAAAACACCTGAGCTTGTGGGCGAGATAGTTAAGGCTCTTGTTGAGGGTCAGAAAAAGCCTGTTACCATCAAATTCAGAAAAGG
>JAFYQL010000210.1 GCA_017547125.1 Bacillota bacterium | reverse complement strand
TTTACAAATGGTCTTGTAAGTACAAGAAGTGCTGACGAAACAACTATAAATACTGCCATCTGAACAATAACTGATGCTCCTGCCTTTGCCGCAAAAACTGTTATAAGTGCGACAAGGCAAAACCATACGGATACAAAGCCAACCGTAACCGCCTCTGCCGCAAGAAATACTGCTGAAAGTATCCCCCAGAACAGTGCAGCTGATATTCCAAACATAAACAGCACCTCCTTTTTATTTTCAGAAGTTCCTTATTTAAGGAAACCGTTTACAATCTGTGCTTCTGCCTCTTCTTCTGTAAGACCGAGAGTCATAAGCTTGATAATCTGTTCGCCTGCAATCTTGCCGATAGCCGCTTCGTGAATAAGTGATGCTTCAACGTTGTTTGCAGTGATTTCAGGTACGGCAGCAACTGTTGCATCATCCATGATGATAGCATCACATTCACTGTGGCCTGCACATTTTGCATTACCGTTTATAACAGATACGAATCTCTGTGTTGATTTGTCTTTTGCAACTGAACGTGAAACAAGGCTTACGCTTGAATCTTCGCCGTTAAGGTCGATTTCAAACTTTGTTTCAGCATACTGTCTGCCGTGTGTAAGAATTTTTTCTTTAACAATAACAGTTGCGCCTGCTTCAGCAACTGCCTTTGTTGTTCTGATAGTGCTGTCAACACCCTTAAGCTGTGTTGTTTCAAGTTCGATATAGCTGTTTTCACCAGCTTCGATAACTGTCTGTGGGTTAATGATTCTTTCACCTGTACCTTCGCCTGAGCCAACGTGTTTTTCAACGTATCTTACTCTTGCGTTTTTGCCAAGTACAAAACGGTGGATACCATTGTGTTCACTCTTATCGTGACCGTCATTGTGGATACCGCAGCCTGCAACAATAAGGATGTCACAGTTGTCGCCTACATAAAAGTCATTATATACAAGGTCAATAATACCTGTCTGTGTTACAAGAGCAGGAATATGAACACTTTCGTTTACTGTGTTTGGTTTGATGTAGATATCGATACCCGGCTTATCTGTCTTTGGAACGATTTCGATATGTTCTGAGTTCTGTCTGCCGTCCGCCTGGCCGTTAAGTCTTATGTTAAAAGCTCCTGTAGGTATGGAATGGAGATCTGCAACCTCTTCAAGGAGCATCTTTTTAATGCTATCCATACTTATTCTCCCTCCCTGTAATAACGGCAACCTGTTGTTGCGCTTCCGTCTGCTTCTTCAAGAAGTTTTGGAAGGATTTCAGCTGATGTGCCTCTTGCTGAAAGTTCACCGCCTGCAATAACAATGATTTCGTCCGCTATGTTAAGAATTCTTTCCTGATGAGAAATGATAATGATTGAGCCTTTGATTGTGTCTCTCATTGCTTCAAATACTTCGATAAGGTTTTTGAAGCTCCAAAGGTCAATACCTGCTTCAGGCTCGTCAAAAAGAGATACCTTTGTTTTTCTTGCAAGCACTGTTGCAATTTCAATTCTCTTAAGCTCGCCGCCTGAAAGTGATGCGTCAACTTCTCTGTCGATGTAATCTCTTGCACAAAGACCTACTTCTGAAAGATACATACAAGCATCTGCAGTTGAAATCTGCTGACCTGATGCAAGTGTGATAAGGTCTTTTACTGTTACGCCTTTAAAACGTACAGGCTGCTGAAAAGCAAAGCTGATACCCATTTTTGCTCTTTCAGTAATTGATTTTTCTGTGATGTCCTCACCGTCAAATAAAATCTGACCCGATGTTGGCTTGAAGATACCTGCAATAATTTTTGCAAGTGTTGATTTGCCGCCGCCGTTAGGACCTGTGATAACGATAAACTTATCGTCATCAATTGTAAGATTTATGTTTTTTAATATATCCTTTCCTTCTACAGAATATGAAAGGTTTCTTAATTCCAACATCTGTATTCCTCCTTAAAGAGCTGAAATCTCTGTTTTTCCCGCTGAATTTACATAATCAGCCATTGTATATAATATTACCATATATGTATAAAAAAATCAAACCAACCATAATCATTTGTATCATTATATATTTTGCCAGTTTTATATTTTTTATTTAAAGAAAATATACTACATTTTACCACAGAATTACGTTGCAAAAACAACATAACTTGCAATTTTATGTCACACCCGTGCTTATTGACTTTTACTTTCAGAAATTCTAAAATAATTATATAATTTACAGCCATGTCTTTGTAGCTCAGATGGATAGAGCGTCCGCCTCCTAAGCGGAAGGCCGTGGGTTCGAATCCCGCCAGGGACATTACAAAAAGATACTTTTATGATTAAACCGTCACCATTGAAGGAGGGTAATCTAATGAAAAAAAGAACATCAATACTTCTGGTAGCATTGATTATGCTGCTTGGGATGTCTGTCAGCGGATGCAAGGCAAAAGAAGAACTTCGTGAATATACACAAGTGAGCCATAAGCTCTACCCTATGCCTGACAAAATTGAAACAATGGAAGATCATCTTGACGCATGGCAAAGTGTAATAAGCAATGTTCTTGACGGCGGCGTAACCTTTAAAGGTGCACCACTTGCAGCGATGACTCCTGCTTATATGATACAAGCCGCTGAAGAAAGCGAAGATATAAATCAGCGCGATTCTATGGTTTACGATGTTGACTTCAGCACGGGCAACTATTCAGTGTATGCTAAAACTGAGGTTCATGATGATGTTTTATTCGGTTTCACACCAGGAGAAGTAATTAGTGATATTAGTTTATATGTCTCCCCGAGGGATTATAAAGACGGATCCATCGAAGCAGAGACCATCGAACAAATCGAAGAGGATTTTAAAATTGGCAATGCAACAAATGTTATTGGCTGCACTACAGAAGAAATGCTTATGACCCTTGGGATTACTCCGGACATGTTCAATACCTTACGCAGTATGGAAGACGGAGAGATGAGCTGGTACGGAAACAGCGATGGTTACACTTATTGGGAAGTTTCATTCTATGAGGATTTTGATGCTACAGGTGATTTAATTCATCGCCTCAATTTGTATCGAATTGAGAATTCTCATTATCAACATATTATGATAAGCGCACAGAACAAGTGCGTATTTAATATTGATTATAGCGAAATTTTCTATACAGAAGAGCAGGAAGAAAAATTCACAGCAAAAGCAAAAGCAGTATTCGCTGAAAATAACGCAGACGAAATAACTGAAGCTGCAATAGTTGAAGCTGATTTAGCAGGAAACTGGGCAACTGCGGAAGACTCTTCTGCTTACATTGAACTTAATAATAATAATTTGGGGTTACTGAAAATGCCGGGTGTAACAGATGGTGTTGCTTTGATAAACTTATGGCTTGATACAGAAGAAACCACAGATAATGAATGTACTATGTTTGAAGTTGAGGTACTTTCCTTTGGTGAAGTTGTTGATTTGCTTGAACTGAGATACAATGTCAAAGATAAGAGCATAACCCTTACCGATAAAGATAATTTATTCAGTTACGTATTTTATAAAACAAACTAATAATTTGACGGAAGAAATTTTCTTCCGTCTTTTTTATTTTCAGCCATCTTTTCTTTGGTAATTTATGCACTTTTTAACTTTTTACATTTTTTACCTCGATATTTTAAACACTTTCAGGCATCACGCCTCGTGTAAACTGCACAAAAATTCATTATCACGCTACATATCTATTCCTTTTTTTTACTGCCGGTAGTATAATGTATTTTATAAGTGGGCATATGTCATTTTCTCATAAATTTGATCATATAATTCAAAAGCCACTCGGTTCATCCTTCAGAAAGGAGGTATGAAAATGAATAAGCTTACTATTCATCTTTTAGGCGATTTTGTTGTATCACATGAAAATCAGCAAATAGCATTTACTGACAACCGTTCAAGAAAAGTATGGTTGATACTTGCATACTTTCTTTGTCACAAAGGTTATTCCTTCTCCCGTGAAGATCTTATAAATCTTTTCTGGAGCGACGAGCAGTCAGTAAATAACCCTGAAAATGCTCTTAAAACAACGTTCCACCGTGTCCGCGCACTTCTCGACCAGCTTTATCCATCAGCCGGAAAAGAACTTATCACATGGGTAAAAGGAAACTACGGCTGGAACACTGATATAAAAACTGAAGTTGATGCCGAAGAATTTGACCGTCTTTGCCGTGAAGAATATGAAGATGAAGACGCTCGTCTTGAAGGCTATATGAAGGCACTTGCTCTCTACAAAGGCGACTTCCTCAACAGTCTTGCTTCAGAAGCATGGGTTGTTCCTATGGCAACATACTATCATCAGCTTTACATCAACACTGTTATTGAAACAAATACTCTGCTTACATCACGCAGAAAATATAAAGAAGCGGCTGACATATGCCGAGCCGCTTTAAAAATCGAACCATATTTTGAGCCATTGCATCAGATGCTTATGCAGGCGCTTATCAACCTTGGCGACCATCACGGCGCAGCCCTTGTTTATGAAGAACTGAGCAATCAACTTTTTTCAGACTTGGGTATCAAGCCATCAAAGGAACTTCGTGACCTCTATCGTTCAGCAACACAGCTTATGAACTACCATTCAATAGCTATGGACGACGTTATCGAATTCCTTAAAGAAGACGAAAACGATGGCGGAGCATTATATTGTGAATATGATTATTTCAAGATACTTTGCCACCTTGAAGCCCGCTCTATGAAACGAAACGGAAAGTCAACACACATTGCACTTTTCTCTATTTCAGAAGCAGTTGGCAAACCACTTTCAAAGAGAAGCCTCAACACTTCTATGGAACATCTCCAGGAAGAAATCGGTTCAAACCTTCGCCGTGGCGACACATATGCACGTTGCAGTGTTTCTCAGTATGTGGTAATGCTTCCACAGGCAAACTACGAAAACAGCTGTATGGTAGCACAAAGAATTATACGTTCTTTCTTCCGTCAGCATCCGCATTCGCCTGCAAAAATACAATTTTCAGTTCAGCCTCTCACACCGGAATCATAAGATTCCGGTTTTTTTATTCAACAACCATACCCTGAAGTCTTGCCTGAACAACCCAACGTTTTTTCTCGTGACCCACTGCAGTGCAGGTTGAAAGAGTTAATATCTTATCGTCAATAGTAGGCACTATGCCTGTATCATAAACAGAGCTTTCTACACAGTAGTTAATAAAATTCTGCTTGCTTTCTTCATTCTTGAAGCCTACCTGATATGTTCTGCTTCCAACTTCAGCCTCGTATACAGAAAAGATTTCGTATCTGTGCACACCATTTACATCATATATATACACATAAGGATGCTGTTCAAAATATGCCCTGCTTTCATACCCCTTAAGTGAGCCGAAAATTGCACCGTTATTCATTCTGTGGCCATAGATAATTGTATGGTAGTCGCTTAAATCTGTGCTGTTATATTTTTCAACAAATACTGAACCTGCTGAGCTTGGTTTATTATCCCATGTATGACTAAGGTAGTAACTGTTGTCTCTGCCTTCCATAAGAGGATATGAAAGCTGTGTGTCAGGAATAGCTATCCAACCAAGCACATCTTCGTTAACTTCCTTAAGTGAAGCAATATCAGTTTCTCCAAGAACAGACATATACTCATCGTTTGTTATTTCAACCTCATGCCAGCCTTTTTCAAGCTCTGTTTCAGGCTCTTCAACTTCAATTATCTCTTCAGGCATTTCTTCCGGTATGTCTGCGAGTTCTTCTGCGCTATGATATGATTCTTCTGCTGCTTTCATCTGCGCATTATGATAAATGTACATACCTGTACTGCCGATAAACACAACTGCCAATATTGCAACAAGTAATTTTCTTAAACTATTTTTCATATAATCAACCTTTCAAGTGTATTTTTTATGTTTATATCTGTATTATAGCACATTCCGGTTACAGAATCGGTTTCATTTTGCATTCTTTTCTTCATAAAATATTTTTTTGCAAAAATAAAGAACCCTTTTTCGAGGGTTCTTATTTTTATTTTAACTTTCTCATTTTTCTGATCATCTGTTCTCTTAAGTTATAGAGCTTTTCAGAAAGGTCAACATAAACTTCCTGTGGGTTTGTAAGTCTTCTGTGTTCATCCCAGAGAGTATTAAGTTCAGCATCGGCATAAGCCTTGATTTCGCTTGTCTTTGGTGATTCATAAACAAGTTCGCCCTTAACAAATACAGGTACAAGAAGTTCTCTTGTTGTATATGTTCCGCCCTTAAGTGTTGTAACCTTCCATGTTGCATTAGGGTCAAAAATCACAAGGTCTTCATCTGTGTTGAATGTTTCGTCATCAAGAGTGATAAGGTCAGCCTTAACTTTGCCTGTTTCTTTTTCGTAAAGACGAACAATTTTTTTGATGCCCGGAAGAGTAACCTTTTCAGGGTTATTTGAAAGCTTGATTTTTGGCACAAATTCGCCATTTTCATCTGTTTCTGCCGCAAGCTTGTATACACCGCCGAATGCAGGACAGTCGTCAGATGTAATAAGCTTTGTGCCTACACCCCAGAGTGAAATCTTTGCACCCTGAGTTTTAAGGCTTGAAATAAGGTATTCATCAAGGTCACTTGACGCACTGATAACTGCATCTGTAAAGCCTGCTTCATCAAGCATCTTTCTAGCTTTCTTTGAAAGATAAGCAAGGTCACCGCTATCAAGACGGATACCATAACCCTTTGGCATTTCGCCGTATTTTTCTTTCATTTCCTTAAATACTGTAATTGCATCAGGCACACCCTGTTCAAGCGTGTTGTATGTGTCAACAAGAAGAATACATCCTGTAGGGAATTCCTTTGCGTACGCTCTGAAGGCTTCAATCTGTGTTGGGAAGCTCATTACCCAGCTATGTGCATGAGTACCTTTTACAGGCACATCAAACATCTGGCCTGTAAGCACGTTGCTTGTTGCTGTGCAGCCGCCGATGACTGCCGCTCTTGCACCATAAACACCTGCATCAGGACCCTGCGCACGTCTTAAACCAAATTCAAGTACAGGATCGCCCTGTGCCGCCCAAACAACTCTTGCTGCCTTTGTTGCGATAAGGCTCTGGTGGTTGATGATGTTAAGAAGTGCAGTTTCAATGATCTGTGCTTCCATAATAGGTGCTTTAACTCTCATTAAAGGCTCCATAGGGAAAACAACAGTACCTTCCGGAATGGCATAAATATCGCCTGTAAAGCGGAATGTGCTTAAGTATTCAATAAAGTCTTCTGAAAAAACATTAAGACTTCTTAAATATTCAAGGTCACCTTCGCTGAATTTAAGGTTTTTGATATAATCAATAGCAAGATCAAGACCACAGCAGATAGCAAAGCCGTTGCCTGATGGATTTTTTCTGTAGAAAAGGTCAAAAACCACTTCTTTGTCTTTCTGATTTCCGCTATGATAATACCCCTGCATCATTGTAAGTTCATACAAGTCTGTAAGCAGTGTGAAGTCACGATTATACATAAGAATGTACTCCTTTCAGTAAAGTCTGTCTTATAACTTATTATTTTACTATATCTCCTGCAAAATTTCAAATAAATAACGTTTAAAATTGCGTATATCGGGCATCTATGCAGTTATATATAGGTGTATATCCAGCACATTATATGCACACGTTTTCAGATATGTCAAGCGCTTTGTATCATCACATCAGCAAGCACCTGTTTTTTTGCCAAAAATACGCAGATACTTCCTTAATAAAAAGTATAAAACATCTTTACAAAACCCTTTTATTACTATATAATAATTGACGTCAAACGCAATGAAGGGGACAGTAGGCTCTTTTGAAAGGCAAAGCGATATGGGGACGGTGGAAGCCCATACCTAGTAGATAGTTTTTCGAACATCACCCCTTGGCGGCAGCGCTGAAATTTTTCAGTAAGTGCTGACGTGTTTTTCACGTTACAGAAAAGTCTAATACATTTGTTAGGCACTAAGTGGGCATATCTATATGCCAAATCAGGTGGTACCGCGTATATCACGTCCTGAATTTTCAGGACGTGTTTTTTATTGCCCAAAAAAGGCAATAATATATAACAAAAATGTATTGGTAAATTATTACTGTTGTTTAAAAAATTTATTAAAAGGAGGAAAAAACATGTACAACAAAGTTTCTACAAATCTTAACTTTGTGGAAAGAGAAGAAGAAATTCTCAAGTTCTGGAAAGAAAACGATATTGTAAAAAAGAGCATGCAGCACAGAGCAGGCGGCCCACAGTACACATGGTACGAAGGACCACCTACAGCTAACGGACGTCCTCACATCGGCCACGTTATCACAAGAAGTATCAAAGACGTTGTTCTCAGATACAGAGTAATGAAGGGCTATGACATCATCCGTAAAGCCGGCTGGGATACACACGGTCTTCCTGTTGAGCTCGAAGTTGAAAAGCTTCTTGGTCTTGACGGCAAGCCACAGATTGAAGAATATGGTGTTGAACCATTCATTCAGAAATGTAAAGAATCTGTATGGAAATACAGAGACGAATGGACAGAAATGTCTGACAGAGTTGCTTTCTGGGCAGATATGGATGATCCATACGTAACATATCACAACAACTACATCGAATCAGAATGGTGGGCTCTCAAGAAAATCTGGGAAAAAGGTCTCCTTTACAAAGGTCATAAGATCGTTCCTTACTGCCCACGTTGTGGTACAGCTCTTTCAAGCCACGAAGTTGCTCAGGGCTATAAAGATGTAAAAGAACTTTCAGCTATCGCTAAGTTCAAAGTTAGAAACACAGAAAATGAATATATCCTTGCTTGGACAACAACACCTTGGACACTTCCATCAAACGTTGCTCTTTGTGTAAATCCAAAAGAAACATACGTTAAGGTTAAAGTTGACGGCGAATACAACATCCTTGCTGAAGCACTTGTTGAAACAATCTTCAAGGGCAAAGAAGTTGAAGTTGTTGAAAGCAAAACAGGTATGGAATACACAGGCCTTCGTTACGAACCACTTTTCGACTTCGTTGAAGATGACGAAAAAGGCTTCAAAGTTGTTGCTGACAACTACGTAACACTTACAGACGGTACTGGCGTTGTTCACATTGCTCCTGCATTCGGTGAAGACGACGCACGTGTTGGCCGTGACAACGAACTTCCATTCCGTCAGTATGTTGACTCACAGGGTCTCTTCACAGAAGAAGTTACACCTTGGGTTGGCACATTCGTAAAAGACGGCGACGCAATGGTACTTGAATACCTTAAAGAAAGAGGCACTCTTTTCGCTGCCCGTCCATTTGAACACAGCTACCCATTCTGCTGGAGATGTGACACACCACTTATCTACTATGCTAGAAAAGAATGGTTCATCAAGATGACAGCTGTTAAAGATGAACTTGTAGCTAACAACAGAACAATCAACTGGTATCCAGACAACATCAAAGAAGGCCGTTTCGGTAACTTCCTTGAAAACGTTATCGACTGGGGTCTTTCAAGAGAAAGATACTGGGGTACTCCACTTCCTGTTTGGGAATGTGAATGCGGTCACAGACACGTAATCGGCGGTATCGAAGAACTTAAGTCAATGAGTGATGACTGTCCTGAAGAAATTGAACTTCACAAGCCATTCATCGACAGAGTTCACATCAGATGTCCACAGTGCGGCGGCCAGATGACAAGAGTATCAGAAGTTATCGACTGCTGGTTCGACTCAGGTGCTATGCCATTTGCACAGTGGCACTATCCATTTGAAAACAAAGAACTTTTCGAAAGCAGATTCCCTGCTGACTTCATCTCAGAAGCTATTGACCAGACAAGAGGCTGGTTCTACTCACAGCTTGCTATTTCAACACTCCTCTTTGGCCAGACAGACTTCAAGAACTGTATCGTAATGGGTCACGTTCTTGACAAGAATGGTATCAAGATGAGTAAGCACAAAGGCAACGTTGTTAACCCATGGGATGTATTCAACAAACAGGGTGTTGACGCTATCAGATGGTACTTCTACGTTAACAGTGCGCCATGGCTTCCATGCCGTTTCGACGACGAAGCAGTAAGCGACAACCAGCGTAAATTCATGGGTACATTCTGGAACACATACGCATTCTACGTACTTTACGCAGAAATCGACCAGTTCGACCCATCAAAATACACTCTTGATTATGACAAACTTGCTCCAATGGATAAGTGGGTACTTTCAAAACTTAACTCACTTGTTAAATTCGTTGACGTTGCACTTGATTCATACAAGATTACAGAACCTGCAAGAGCACTTCAGAGCTTCGCTGATGACCTCAGTAACTGGTACGTAAGAAGAAGCCGTGAAAGATTCTGGGCAAAGGGTATGGAACAGGATAAGATCAATGCTTACATGACACTTTACACAGTACTTGTAACACTTGCTAAGATCTCAGCTCCATTTGTACCATACATCGTTGACAGCATCTACCTCAACCTTGTTAAGAACTTCTACCCAGAAGCTCCAGAAAGCGTTCACCTTTGCGACTATCCAGAAGTTAAAGAAGAATGGATCGACAAAGAACTTGAAGCAGGTATGGACACAGTTCTTCAGGTTGTTGTTAAAGGCCGTGCAGCCAGAAACACAGCTAACATCAAGAACAGACAGCCAATCGGCAACATGTATGTAAAAGCAGAAAATCCTGTAGGCGATATGTTCCTTGACATTATTGCAGAAGAACTTAATGTTAAGAAGGTTGAATTTACAGAAGATATCGACAGCTTTGCTGGTTACAACCTTAAACCACAGCTCAGAACACTTGGTAAGAAATACGGCAAACTTATCCCTGCTATCAAGACATACCTTGAAAATGCAGACGGTGTTGCAATCGTTGGCGAATTCAAGAAAGGCAACACAATCACATTTGAAGTTGCAGGCGAAGAAGTTACACTTGCTGAAGAAGACGTTCTTATCGAAACAACAGAAAGAGCTGGCTTCGTAACAGAAGGCGATGCAAGAGTTACAGTTGTACTTGATACAAACCTTACAGCAGAACTTATCGAAGAAGGTTTCGTTCGTGAAGTTGTAAGCAAGGTTCAGACAATGCGTAAAGAAGCAGGCTTCGAAGTTATGGACAGAATCAACGTATACTACACAGGCAACGACGTAGTAGCTGGTGTTATCGAAAGAAACATGGCTTCAATCAAAGAAGACGTACTTTGTGATGAAATCGTTTCAGGCGAACCACAGGGTTATGTAAAAGACTGGAGCATCAATGGTGAAAAAGTAACACTTGGTGTTGAAAAAAGATAATTGAACATAATTAAAGGAACGGTAAAATTACCGTTCCTTTTTTTATGCTGATATTAAAATGAAAATTATATTTTCACTTTGCATTCACGAACTATTTGCGCTGCTTCTTCAGGTGTTTTTGCCTTTGCTTCAATAAGACTTGCAATTAAGTCAAGATACGCATTTAATTCTGCTTCTGTCATTTCGTCTTCAAGCATTTTATCTGCATCCATTAGAGATAAATACTCAATGAGTTCTTCTTTTGGAGTATTGTTTTCAATCTTGCTTATAATTCTTTTTATTATTTCACGAAACTTCTCGTCATTTACTGATTTTCCAACCATAAGTATTGCACACCACTTTCTTGTGTTATATCGTTTTCGTTGTTTTTTCCGCCTGTGCTTGTTATAATAAGAGGGAACAACAGAGGCGTTTTGTCAGTCCCTCGGTTTGTTTATTCTTTTACCGCTTTGGCGCTGGTACCGTCATTAGCGGTTATTTTTTTGTCCTCATTTCTCCTGATATTGTAGGTTGTTTCAAATGCGAAGTCCCTTGCTTCGTCTTGCAACCTGTATATTGTCGCCGCATCGTTTAT
>JAFYQL010000209.1 GCA_017547125.1 Bacillota bacterium | reverse complement strand
ATCATTAAGAACCTTTTCGTTAAGTGTTCCGTCCGGGTTTACACCGCTTATTTTGTTTGCATCGCCCATTGTTTCATCTGTGGCAATTACATTGCCAACACCGCTTAAGGCTCTTACTGCTGCTTCAACCTCATCGCAGATATCAGGGTTTTCTGTAAGGAATTTCTTCGCATTTTCTCTGCCCTGACCGATTCTTTCTTCTTTGTAAGAATACCAAGAACCGCTCTTACGGATTATGTCAAGCTCTGCTGCAAGGTCAAGTATATCGCCAACCTTCGAAATACCCTTGCCGTACATAATGTCAAATTCAACGGTCTTGAATGGTGGTGCAACTTTATTTTTAACGATTTTAACCTTTGTTCTGTTACCGATAATTTCGTCGCCCTGCTTGATAACATCTGCTTTTCTGATTTCAATTCTTACAGATGCATAGAACTTAAGCGCACGTCCACCTGTTGTTGTTTCAGGGTTGCCATACATAACACCGATTTTTTCACGAAGCTGGTTGATGAATACAACAGCACATTTTGTTTTGCCGATTGAGCCTGTAAGTTTTCTTAAAGCCTGGCTCATAAGTCTTGCCTGAAGACCAACGTGGCTGTCGCCCATTTCGCCTTCGATTTCAGCCTTTGGAACAAGAGCCGCAACAGAGTCAACGATGATAATGTCAACTGCACCGCTTCTTACCATAGTTTCTGCAATATCAAGGGCTTCTTCGCCGTCGTTTGGCTGTGAAATGTAAAGGTTATTGATATCTACGCCAAGATTTTTTGCATATACAGGATCAAGAGCATGTTCAGCGTCGATATAGCCTGCTATACCGCCTCTTTTCTGCACTTCTGCAACCATATGAAGAGCAACTGTTGTTTTACCTGAAGATTCAGGACCATAGATTTCGATAATTCTGCCCTTTGGAATACCGCCTACGCCAAGTGCAAGGTCAAGGCTGAGTGAACCTGTAGGTGTTGCTTCAACTTCATATTTTGAACTTTCACCAAGTTTCATAATGCTTCCCTGGCCAAATTTTTTCTCTATCTGTGTAATGGCTGTTTCAAGAGCTCTTGCTCTGTCGTCTACCTTAAAATCATCTGCTGCTTTTTTTGTGCTTTTTCCTGCCATAGCTCTGTCTCCTTTTTAAACAATCGAACTTATGTTCTCATTTTAACTTATTTTTCAGAACTTGTCAAGTTGCTTATAATCTTCGCTCCGCCTTCAACTATAAGTATTGCAGAAAAAATCATAATGCATCCGCCTATTGCCATAGGGCTCATTCTTTCGCCATAAAGCATCCATGAAAATATTGCAGCAAACACAGATTCAGATGTGATTATAATGCCCGCAATAAACTGTGATGTATGTTTCTGCCCGATGCTCTGAAGCAGAAAATACGCAAATGTGCTGAAAAATCCAAGCATAACCAATGATGATATCTCATCAAAACCAAATGCAGGCAATTTTTCGCCTTTTAAAACTGAAAACGCCGCCGCCATCACAAGCACCACAAAACCTTCAACAGCCGCAAGGTGAGTTGGGTCGCAGCCTGTTACATAGTCTCCAAGAAGAACTATCTGAAGTGCAAACATAACTGCTGCACCAAGGCATAAAACCGCGCCCATTGACATTTCCGCCTCTCCCGTAAAAGATAACATCCATGCACCTATAATTGTCATAACAGCGCCCAGAAGTACGTATATGCTTGGTTTTTTTCTGAAAACAACAAACATAATTACAGGCACCATAACTGACTGACTGTTTGTCAAAAATGCACTTATGGAAGGCGTAGTTTTTTTAAGGCCTTCAAGCATAAGTATAAACGAAACAAAAAGTACAGCCCCAAGAACTGCACCTTTTTTTATTGTTTCTTTTTCCATTTTCTTTGGCTTTGCAAGAAGCACCATAAGCATAAAAACGCATGATACAAGGTATCTTCCTGCAAGTACCTGAAGTGATGTTGCACCGGCATCAAGAAGTATTTTTACCCAAACAAAACCTATACCTCCGCCTGCAGCTGCAATAGCCAGCAGTAAGGCACCTTTTTTACTCTCCGCCATGTTCATTTCCCTCAAGTTCATCTCTTATTATATAAAATACCGCATCAACGGCTCTGTTTCTTACTGTTTCACGAAGCCCCGGATAGTTAAGCTTGAATGCTTTTGACTTTCCGTTTCTGTAAAAGCCAACGTACACAAGACCAACCGGCTTTTCTTCTGTTCCGCCGCCGGGACCTGCAATGCCCGTTGTTGAAACACCGATTTCAGCACCTGATGTTCTTGCAATACCTTCTGCCATTTCCATAGCAGTTTCAGCGCTTACCGCATCATACTTGTCCAGCGTTTCAGCCTTAACTCCAAGTCTTCTCATTTTTGCATCGTTACAATATGTAACTGCACCTTCAATAACCACACTTGAAATACCCGGCATATCAGTAAATGCCGCCGCAACCATACCGCCAGTGCAGCTTTCTGCGCAGGCAACGGTTATGTTCTTTTCAAGGAGTTTTTCACACACTGCAGTGCGTATTGTTTTTTCTCCTTCGGCATAGATTTTGCTGCCAAATCTACGATAAATCTCATCTGCCACTGGTGCTAT
>JAFYQL010000208.1 GCA_017547125.1 Bacillota bacterium | reverse complement strand
TAGTCAGCCATATACTGTCCGAAACTTACTTTTTCAAATTTTGCTATTCTTTTCATATTTTTTACCTCCATAACTGGTATTTTAAATTTAACATATTTCAAAACACAGCGCCATTAAGAAAATCTTACATTTTCTGCTGTGCCATAATTTCTTCTATAAATTTTTCAAAAAAGACTCTGAACTTTTCGTCATTTTCCTTTGTTCTTGCCTTATGCTTTCCACCTCTCTTGCCTGCCATTCTCATTTCCTTTGATATATGACGTTCAAAAAGCATTCGGTCTATATTGTCTTTGGTGTAGGCAAATCCATTCTGATGTACGGCAAATGCATTTTTTGCCATAATCATTGACGCAAGGCCATAATCCTGAGTAACACACACATCGCCTTCGCCTATACGGTTTACAATGGCAAAATCCACACTGTCGGCAGATTTATCCACTGTAAAAACTCTGCTGTATCCGTCATAATAAATGTGGCTTGTATCAAAAAACATCCACACTTCTATATCGTGTTTCCGGGCAATATCAACTATTATTTCTTTCACAGGGCACGCATCTGCGTCCACAAATATTTTCACATTCAACACCGCCTGCTTCATTTTTCTATTTATATTCTATCTTATTGTTAATATTAAGTAAATAAATAAAAATCTATGGAAATATGTTTTATCTTTTGCTATAATAATAAGCTGTATAATAGTATTTTTGTGACCATCGATGTCATTTATATACAAAAACTTAAGGAGGAAATCAAATGCCTATTAAACTTCCCGTTAATCTTCCGGCACAAGAGACACTTGCCAAAGAAGGCATTTTCGTCATGGACGAAAACAGAGCATATCATCAGGATATCCGTCCTTTAAGAATAGTGATACTCAACCTTATGCCTAACAAAGAAATTACAGAAGTTCAGCTTTTAAGACGTTTGGGTAACACCCCTCTCCAGATAGAAGCAACTCTTTTATATCCGGCAAACCACGAATCAAAGCACACACCATCTGACTACCTCAAGAGCTTTTATCACACATTTGATGAAATAAAAGACCAGAAATTTGACGGTATGATTATCACAGGTGCGCCTATTGAGCTTTTCGACTTTGAAGAAATAAGCTACTGGAATGAGCTTGTTGAAATTATGGAATGGACAAAGAGCCACGTAACCAGCACTATGCATATCTGCTGGGGTGCTCAGGCTGCTCTTTACTACCACTATGGTATTCCAAAAACAAACCTTGACAAAAAACTTTTCGGCGTATTCCGTCACACAAAAAATGACTACGGCGACAAACTTCTCCGCGGCTTTGACGACGAATTTTTCGTTCCGCACTCAAGAAGAAGTGATACACGAAAAGAAGATATACTCAAAAATCCAAAAGTTGTTATTCTTTCAGAAAGCGAAGATGCCGGTGCATATATCTGTATAGAAAAACACGGCAGACAGATATTTGTTACAGGTCATTCAGAATATGACCCTAACACACTTAAAGACGAATACGAAAGAGACAAATCTCAGGGTCTTGATATAGATTTTCCACAGCATTATTTCAAGGATGACAACCCTGAAAATCCGCCTGTAGTTACATGGCGTTCACATTCAAACCTGCTGTTTTCAAACTGGCTCAACTACTATGTTTACCAGGAAACACCTTATGTTATTGAAGACATCAAACCGCAGGAAAACGAGGAGGAAAAATAAAATGAAAATAAGAAAATTAGTTGCTTTAGGTCTTGCCGCAGTGTGCAGTACAGCTGTTTTAGCAGGCTGTGCATCAGGCAAAACAGAGGCTGAAACACCAACATATTCCGTTGAAAATATTACAGTTGTTGAAGACGACGGCTTTACAGAAAAGCCTGCTCCTGTTGAAGGCCCTGTTAAGGTTGCACTTATCAAAGGCCCTACAGCCCTTGGTGCAGCAGAATTCCTTCACGAAAACGACCACGGCACAGTTTACGGCGATTTTGAATTCCAGCTTTTCTCATCACCTGATGAAGTTACAGGCAAAATCATAAACGGTGAAATCGACGTTGCAGCCGTACCTACAAACGTTGCATCTGTATTATTCAACAAAACAGAAGGCGAAGTTGTTGTTGCAGCAATCAACACATTCGGCACACTTTTCATTGTTGAAAACGGCAACAGTGTTGACTCAGTTGAAGACCTTGCAGGCAAGGAAATCGTTTCAGCAGGTCAGGGTGCAGTTCCTGAATATGTTCTTCAGTACATCCTCGAAAAAAGCGGTGTTGAAGATGTTACAGTAAACTTTGTTTCAAACCACAATGAGGCTGCCACAGCCCTTGCAGCAGGCGAAGCAGACGTTGCACTTCTTCCTGAACCATTTGTATCTGTTGCAACAAGCAAAAATGCAGGCTTAAACATCGCCCTCAGCATTGCAGAAGAATGGGACAAATACAGCTACAAAGAATCAGACGTGCCAAACACACTTCCTATGGGCTGTATCGTAGTAAGAAAAGCTTACCTTGAATCAAACGAAAAACAGTTCAAAGAATTCCTTAACGAATATGAATTCTTTGTTGACAAATCTTCAGAAGACATCGCACTCACAGCTGAATACGCAGCTGAATACGAAATTGTTGCAAGCGCAGCCATTGCTGAAAAAGCATATCCAAACTGCGGCATCGCTTACGTTACAGATGCAAAAATGATGCGTCTTATGGACAACTTCCTTAACATCATGAACGAAGCAAATCCAAAATCAATCGGCGGCAAAGTTCCTGGCGAAGACTTCTACTATATACGATAATTACATTTACGGGACTGCATGCAGTCCCGTTTTTAACAATAAGGACTATTTAACATGAAAGAAAAAAAATCAGAAAAGTTAATATTGTCTGTGGGCTCAGCACTTTTTTATCTCCTTTTATGGCACATAATAAGCGTCATTGTGGGCAAAGAGCTTCTGATTCCTTCACCTGCAAAGGTTATCTCAACACTCATTTCACTTGCAGGCACAAAGGCATTTTATGCTGACACATTTGTTTCTGTTGCCAGGGTAATTTCAGGCCTTGTTATCGCCCTTATCTTTGGCATAGGTGCAGCCATACTTACAAGCTGCAGCAAAACACTTAAGGCTCTTTTTTATCCTCTCGTAAGCACAGTAAGAGCAACACCAGTTGCGTCTTTTATCATACTTACACTTTTATGGATAAAAACAACCTACGTGCCGGTTTTCATTTCTTTCCTTATGGTTATGCCCGTTGTGTGGAGCAACATAAGCCAGGGAATAGAAACCGCAGACAAAAAGCTCCTTCAGGCGGCAGATGTATTTAAGTTTTCACTTTCAAAAAAAATCAAGTACATCTATTTCCCAAACTGCGTTCCGTTTTTCAAAAACTCCGCGTCTTCCGGCATAGGTCTTGCCTGGAAGGCAGGCATCGCAGCAGAGGTTATCTGCTCTCCAAACTCAGCCATAGGCAGCAGACTTTATGATTCAAAGATATACCTTGAAACACCCGAGCTTTTTGCATGGACAACCACCGTTGTTGTTTTAAGCATACTTATCGAAAAACTTACCGTACTTATACTTAACAAGGCATTTAAGGATTATTGATATGGAAATAAAAATACAGAATATATCCAAAACCTTTGAAAACAAAATATTCGAAAACTTCTCTCTCGATATACCCGACGGAAAAACAACCGTTATAATGGGAAAATCAGGCTGCGGAAAAACAACCCTTTTCAATATGCTCTGCGGCATTTTAAAGGCTGACAATGGTGAAATAACTTTTTCTGAACCCCCTGTTATATCTGCCGTTTTCCAGGAAAACCGTCTTTTTGAAACCTTCACAGGATACGAAAACCTTAAAGCCGTTACAGAAGACGAAGAAAAAATCCGCACAGTGCTTGAAATCTGCGAAGCTACAGACTTTGCAGACACAAAGGTTAAACACATGAGCGGCGGTATGAAAAGACGCATTTCCATCGCCCGTGCCCTTTGTTTTGAGGCTTCTCTCTACCTTATGGACGAGCCTTTCAAGGGTATTGACATTGCAATGAAGGATAGAATATTATTTAAAATACAACAATATCTGAGCGGAAAAACCTGCGTTATTATCACTCACGATATTGCCGAAGCTGTAAATCTTGCGCACAATATGATAATACTGGCATCACAGCCCGCACAGATTGTTTATAGCGGAAACATCTCAAAAGATAACATTGGCAAAATAGAAACTATAATTAAAAACATATAAATTAAAAAGGAGTGTGACTCCGGGTGGAACCTGGCGATTTATCCCTTATCATAATTCTTGTTATAATGGTTATGCTTTCAGCATTCTTTTCAGCATCTGAAACGGCACTTACATCTGTAAACAAAATTAAGCTGCTGAACATGATAGAAGAAAACATAGAAAGCAGAAAAAATACTTAAACTCAGAGAAAACCCACAGAAACTTTTAAGTGCAATTCTCATCGGCAACAACATAGTTAACATTGGCGCATCAGCAATAGCAACTGCCCTTGCAATCAAATGGATGCCTTCAAACGGTGTTGGTGCAGCCACAGCAATAATGACTGTTGTTGTTCTTATATTTGGCGAAATTACACCAAAAACCATGGCAACCAACCATGCCGAAAGCTTTTCACTTGGTGTGGTTAACATAATCAACACTCTCGTTATTCTTCTTACACCAGCCATTGTAATACTCAACATCATCACAAACACACTTGTAAAGCTTCTTGGCGGTGACAAAGACGAAAAAACACCAACTATCACTCAGGCCGAGCTTAAAACCATGGTTAACGTAAGCCACGAAGAAGGTGTTCTTCACGGTGACGAAAGAAAGATGCTCAACAACGTATTCGACTTTGGTCAGTCTAAGGCACGTGAAGTTATGACTCCGCGTACAGACATTTCTGCCCTTGAAAACACCGCAAGCTACGAAGAAATAGTTAAAATGTTTAAGGAAGAAAAGTTTTCACGTATTCCTATATACGAAGAAAGCATAGACAACATCATCGGTGTTATCTACCTTAAAGATGTGTTCACTGCAGGCGAAAAGAACTTTTCTATTGCAAAGATTATGCGTGAGCCTTACTACACATACGAAACAAAAGACATTTCAAATCTTCTTTCTGAAATGCGTACCAAAAAATTTGGTCTTGCAGTTGTACTTGACGAATACGGCGGTACAAGCGGTATTGTAACAGTTGAAGACATTGTTTCCGAAATTATGGGTAAGATTTCTGACGAGTTTGACGATGACGATGATGAAATTTCAGAAATCAAGGAAGACGAATACATTGTAGACGGCACTGCACGTATTGATGACGTTAACGAAATGCTTGATACAAACATTCAGTGTGTACATGCCGAAACTATAGGCGGATACGTAACTGTGCTTTTGGGCAGATTTGCCCGCAAAGGCGAAGAAGTTATAGATAATTCAAACCATCTCATTATGACAATTGAAGAAATCGATAAAAACAGAATTGACAGACTGAGAATAAAGAAAGAAAAGTTTGATATACAAACAAGCAAATAACAGATATCTATTTTCAATCTAACCATAAAAACAGCAGATAAAAACTCTGCTGTTTTTTTATTTTATATTTTCCTTGCCATTCGCAGAACACACACTTTACTTCTTTTTTACACAAAATTCATTGTCACTTCATGTCAAACTTCTTAAAGTTACATTTTTTCAACATTTTTGAACATTTTTTTCAAAAAGTAATTGCAATATAAATAAACAGTGATAGAATAAAATTGATAAAAATTTCAGAACCAATTTTTCATTTATATATGCAGTTTTTAGAAGGAGTTACACCATGATTTTTATAGGCGACTTTTTTGCACTGGTGCTTGTTATCATACTTTTTATGTTCTTTTTTAACAGCAAAACCGGTTTACGTCATATGCCAACATCCAGCAAAATATTTATTGCCAGCCTTGTTTCAGCGGCGCTTACCGCCGGCACAGACATCGCTACGGGATATATGTTTTATTCCAGCAGCATTCCTATATGGATTAATATGCTTGGCAACTCAATATACTTTATTCTCAACATCATAACTACATCATTAATTGCGATTTATATGTTCATCAAGCTGCTTGAGCACACACATCACCGTGGATGTATGAGAAATGCCTGCATAGGCCTTGCAATACTTTTTGCAGTATATACTGCAGTTGTATTTGCAAACATAAAGACCGGCTGGCTTTTCTACTTTGATGCCAACGGAAGATACTGCCGTGGTCCATTCAATGGCATAGGTTATGTTACAACACTTTGCCAGATGGTGCTTGTACTTATCTGTTTCTTCCGAAACAAAGAAACTGCAGGCAAACCTATGAGACGTGTACTTTTACAGACTTTCCCTGTAATTCCTCTTTGCTTTGCTATTCAGCGTATTTTCCCGGAAATAATGCTCAACTCAATAATCATTGCATTTGTTGAAACTATTATTTTCCTTACATTCCAAGGTCAGCGCCACGGTGTTCATTCTCTTACAGAGCTTAATGACAGACATCGTTTCTTTGCAGATATAGATGCACGTATTGCCAAGAAAGAGCCTTTCCAGATTTTCTTT
>JAFYQL010000207.1 GCA_017547125.1 Bacillota bacterium | reverse complement strand
TTATATTTGTTGTCATATTCAATCTGGAACCAGTCGCCTTCTTTTGCAAGAATTTCAACATGAGCACCTTCATCAATCATATCAACTTTTTCAGAATCTATGCTTGCGCCAGCTCTGATGTTAACGTCTGTATCGTTTACTGCGCCGTAAAGAGCAGCAAATGCTGAAACAGAAAAGCCTAATGAAAAGCCAGCCACTAATGCAGTTGTAACTATATGTTTAATTTTCATAAAGCCTCCGAAAACATAATATTACATAGTGATTACAGTCTAATTATAAACAAGTTATGTCATTATGTCAACCGAAATTTAACAATTACATAACAATTACCCCTGTTTCAAGGTAATTTCAACTTAAAAAACGGCTATTTTAAAGGTTTTTCAGCGCTTTTCAGTTAACAATTATGTAACAATTTAACATTTCATCAAATCAGCTTTTGTGTTTTGCTTCATCAAAAACCATAATAAAAGGCACATTATTTTTTTCTGCAGCCTTTTTTACGCTTTCAAATTCAGGATAAATTCTCTTTTCGTCGTTTACGAAAACAGTTTTTACATCAATTTTTCCGTATTTTGTGTCCACAGTTTCAAAGTTTCTTTTAAGGCACACTCTTTCTTCTTTTCTTTTGCGGATACCAATGGAAGTTGTTTCAGAAAAAATAATGTCTTCCATTTTTTCAACATCTTCATCAAAGCATAAAACTGTAAGTTTGTACGCCGGTCTGTTTTTCTTCATAAAAATTGATGTGTAAAAAACGTCTTTTGCACCGCCCGCAAAAAGCTTGTCCATAACATAGCCAAGCACTTCCCCGCTGCAGTCGTCAATATTTGTTTCAAGAACATTTATTGTGTCTGTATATTTATCAGTCATCTACTTCACCCACAAGTACACGAAGAACATTAGGAATCTTGAAGTTTCTCTTGCCTGCGCCATAGCCTGTCTTTACAATTCTCATTTCAGGACATACGCCGTAGCTTACAGCAAGTTCAGCAATAATAGCCGCACCTGTTGGTGTAACCATTTCGTTTTCAATATCGCACTGCTGAAGTTTAACATTTGCAGCAGCAAAAATTTCCATTGTTGCAGGAACCGGAACAGGAATCTGTCCGTGCTGGCACATAATAAAACCGTGTCCATCTCTCACAACAGATGAATAAATTTCGTCAGGCTGAATCATATCGATAAGCACTGCTGTGCCGATGATATCAACAATTGAATCGAGTGCGCCAACTTCGTGGAAATGAACCTCTTCAAGTGATTTTCCGTGAACCTTTGCTTCAGCAAGGGCTACTCTCAAGAAAATTCTCTTTGCAAGGTCTTTTGCACTGTCTGTTATGCCGCTTTCATCAATAATTCTTGACACATCATAGAAGTTTCTGTGAACGTGTGCGTGATGATGTTCGTGGCTGTGATGATGCTCGTGATCGTGATGGTGATGTTCGTGATCGTGGTGGTGATGTTCGTGATCGTGGTGGTGTTCGTGATCGTGATGATGGTCATGATCGTGGTGATGATGGTCGTGATCATGGCGATGATGGTCATGATCGTGATGATGGTGGTCATCGTGTTCACCATTATAAAGAACAACATCTACATCAGCCGCACCAATACCGTTTTTGTCGGCTCTGCCAATTTTTATTTCATAACCGTCCACATTAAGTTTTGACATTTCGTAAAGAAATGCATCTTTATCAACACCTGTATCTAAAAGTGCCGCAAGTGTCATATCTCCGCTTATACCTGCAAAGCAGTCAAAGTAAAGTACTTTTTTCATTATTTTGCCCCCAACTTATTTATACTGTTAGCAGTGTAGCCTGCTCCAAATCCATTATCAATATTTACAACAACAACGCCGTTTGCACAACTGTTAAGCATACATAAAAGCGCTGAAACACCGCCGAAGCTTGCGCCATAGCCCACAGATGTAGGCACGGCAATTACAGGCTTGTCTGTAAGGCCGCCGATAACAGACGCAAGAGCACCTTCCATACCTGCAACGGCAATTATTACGCTGGCTGATGTTATCATATCTATTTTTGAAAGAAGTCTGTGGAGTCCTGCAACGCCCACATCATAAATTCTTACAACTTCGTTGCCAAGATATTCCGCTGTTATTGCAGCCTCTTCAGCCACAGGAATATCACTTGTTCCGCCTGTTACAACGGCAATTTTCCCTCCTGTTTTTTCAAGAGGCTCTCTCTGAACAAGAATGATTTTTGCATCATCGTGATATACGGCATCAGGACATACAGCCTTTACGGCTTCATATTTTTCTCTGTCAGCTCTTGTACCAAGAATATTTTTTGTTCCCGCATCAATCATCGAAAGAACTATGCCCGCCACCTGTTCTTTTGTCTTGCCTGCACAGTAAATAACTTCAGGGCATCCGTTTCTCATTGCTCTCTGGTTGTCAATTACTGCATAGCCAAGGTCAGTTATAGGTGAAACCTTGATTTTCCCTTCTGCTTCTTCAAGAGATAAGTTTCCGTTTTTATAATCTTCAAGAACTTTTTTAATATCCATATCTATTCTCCGTCAATCCATACTTCCGCTTCTGAAACCTTCCATATCAAGCACAACATACTTAAATCCCAGTTCCTTCAAAACATCAGCAATGTTTTCTTCTGCAATAAACTTTGCGAAATCTTTTTTATCAATTTCTATACGGGCGATATCGCTATGCACCCTTACCCTTGCACCCATATATCCTTTGTCAAAGATATATCTTTCAGCCATTTCAACTGCCTTAAGACTATTTTCATCAAGCTCTGTGTCATACAGAAATCTTGTTGCAAGGCATGAGTTTGATTTTTTGTCCCAGGTTTCGATATTTTCTTTTTCGGCCCAATATCTTATGTCTGCCTTTGAAAACCCCGCTTCAAAAAGCGGACTTACAATGCCAAGCTCAACTGCAGCCCTCGCCCCCGGACGAAAAACCTTTCCGTCATCGGTATTTTTGCCGTCTGCAACCACATCAAAGCCATACTGCATTGCCTTTTCTTTGATGTTTGTCATTATGTTTTTTTTGCAGAAATAACATCTTTCGCGTCTGTTAAACTTAAACTCCTCAACGGAAAGCGCATCAATTTCAACAACCTCTGTCTGCACTCCACATTTTTCAGCAAGACGCAGAGCATCGTCAAAATCCTTTTGGGCAAGCATAATTCCCTTTGCTATAACTGCAAGAACATTTTCTTTTCCAAGAAACTTAACTGCCATATTAAGCAGAAAATCGGAGTCTGTTCCGCCGGAATATGCCACACACACTTTTCCGTATTTTTTTAATACTTTTTCAAGTTTTTCCATCAGCATAGTTATCTCCTTTTAAAAAACATAGCCATACACAATAATAATACCACATATAGTGCCGATTGTCATTTTATTTCAAAATATTTATCAGGCACTGCACCTTTTATAACACTGTCTATAATCATAACCTTTCGGTTAGTTTCAAGAGTCTGACTGTTTAGCGGATTTACCATTTTTATTTCCGTAGTTACATTAAGCCACACCTTGAAATTTGTCTGGTTTATGACCACAGAAATAAAGCTTGTTTCATAATCCACACGACTTTCCCCCATCTGTCTCAGGCTGAAAACCGCCTTCGGTCCTGCATTTGAAAATATATCAATACCCAATGCCGCACCTATCGGAACCTCAATTTTTATATGTGAAAGCTCATCGGCCTCATCATTTATATTTTCGCTTACAGCTGAGCATAATTCATTTATAAGCATAGTGTCTGCATATATGGTCATATTGTCCTCATCAACTTCATAATAATCCCTTGAAAGCGCATTTATATCAAGCATAGCTTTGTTTACGGCATTATCTATGGCATCATTTGCAAGATTTCGTGCTTCAATGCTGCATATAGCACAAATTACAGACATCATTCTTCTTTCTGCAGAAACCACAAAGTATATAAAAGACAACACCAAAAGACATATTTCCACTCTTTTTATTGCCTTTTTTGCATATCCAAAACCACTTTTCATACATATCACCCGGTTAAATATATGTTTTTACGGCAATTTTAAGAATTTTGTTATGGTATTTTATCAATTAATGTGCTTTTATACTTTATAAAGAAGTAATTTTATGTTATAATTATCGGCTGAAAGGAGGCATACAATGAATTATTCACAAAATGCCAGAGAACAACAGAATAACAAACGCCGCAGAAGAAGAAAGAAAAAGAAGAATCTTTTCGGCGTAATTATACTTAAAGTATTTATAGTATTATTTTTAGTAGGTTCAATCGCTGCAGCCGGCATGGCTTTCGGCGCATTTATGGGAATTGTAGATTCCGCACCTACTCTCAACACAGAAGATGTTGTTCCCGAATCGTACACATCAATTATCTATGACCTTGACGGAAACGAAATCGACAGACTTCACGGCGAAGAAAACAGAGAATACGTTAAGCTTTCAAGCATTCCTGTTGATTTAAGAAATGCAGTTGTTGCCATCGAAGACCAGAGATTTTATGAACACAATGGTATCGACCTTAAGGGTATTATGAGAGCTATGGTGGTTAACATCAAGGATATGAACTTCACTCAGGGTGCCAGCACAATTACGCAGCAGCTTATGAAAAACGAAGTTCTTTCAAGCGAAAAGAAGCTTAAACGTAAAATACAGGAACAGTACCTTGCAGTTCAGATTGAAGACCAGCTTACAGAAAGCCTTGGTTCAAAGCAGAAAGCAAAAGAATATATCCTTGAGCTTTATATGAACTCAATCGGTCTTCACCACGGTCTTAACGGTGTTCAGGCAGCATCAAAATTCTACTTCGGCAAAGACGTCAGCGAGCTTAACCTTGCAGAATGTGCTTGTATCGCCGGTATCACAAAAAACCCAAGTGCCTACTCCCCTGTAAGCAGGCCTGAAAAGAACAAAGAAAGACAGACAACAGTTCTTAACAAAATGCTTGAGCTCGGCTACATCAATCAGAGCGAATATGACGAGGCAATTGCTGATGATATCTACTCAAGACTTGTAGGCGAAACAGTTACTGACGTTACAGAAGCAAAACACAGCTACTTTGTAGACTCTGTTATTGTTGCCCTTGCTGATGATCTTATGAACGAAAAACAGATGTCAAAGCAGCAGGCATATAATCTTATCTATAGCGGCGGTCTTAAAATTTACACAACTATCGACACAGATATGCAGCAGATGATGGAAGAGTCATTCCAGAACGAATCACTCTACCCACCAAACACAAACCATCTTACTGCAAGCTATACAATTTCAGTTATGGATACTGCTACTGAAGAACAGACTCACATCTTCCGTGAAAAAACAGTGGCAAACCAGGAAGAAGCGGATGAATTTGTTCAGTCTGTTAAAGACGAAGTTCTCACTTCTTCAAACACATTGGTTGCAGACAACCTTAAGGTGGCAAAATCACTTCAGGCATCAATGGTAGTTATGGACTACCGCAATGGTCAGGTAAAAGCCATCGTTGGCGGACGCGAAAAGAATGGTGACCTTGTATTTAACCGTGCTACTCAGGCTCTCAGACAGCCGGGTTCATGTTTCAAGGTACTTGCAGCCTTTGCTCCTGCCCTTGATCTTGGCGTTGCTATGCCGGGTTCATTCTACCTTGACGAACCGCTTGAATTTTCAGACGGCTGGGCACCGGGCAACTGGTACGGTACAGACCCTGAAGATTACAGAGGTTATGCAACAATAAGAGACGGCGTTAAAGACTCTCTCAACATCATTGCTACAAAAGCACTTCTTGATGTAGGAGTTGACAATGCATTCAGTTATCTTGAAAACTTTGGCTTCACAACGCTTGAAGGCGGAGTTAACAACAACGGTCTCACTGACAAAGGCGGCTCACTTGCTCTCGGTGGTATCACAAACGGTGTTTCAACACTTGAACTTACAGCGGCTTACAGTGCCATTGCCAACGAAGGTGTATACAACAAGCCAATATTCTATACAAAAGTTCTTGATCATGACGGAAACGTTATTATCGACCATACTTTAAACGAAGGCAGACGCGTTCTTAAAGAAACAACAGCCTATATGGTTACAGAAATGATGAAAGACGTAATCACATCTGGTACAGGCGGTCTTGCAAGACTTAACGGCATCACTGTTGCAGGTAAAACAGGTACAACATCTGATGACAAAGACCTTGTATTTGCAGGCTACACACCATACTACTGCGCAGGCGTATGGATGGGATACGACACACCAAAGAGAATCAACTACGACAAGAGTTATCACCTTCTCCTTTGGAAAGATGTTATGACAAAGATTCACGAAGGTCTTCCAAACCAGAACATTATGGAAAAACCAAGCGGTCTTTCAACAGTTTCTATCTGTGCAGCAACAAATGCAGCACCTACAGAAATCTGCGGCAGCGACTACTATTCAGCCTTCAACCACTATCCAAAATCAACATCATCTGACCTCTGCGAAACAGGCTTTACAACAGAAACTATCTGCGAAGCACACAGAATGTTCCAGATTTGTAAGGTTTGCGGCAAGGTTGCAAGCACATCAACATCAATATTTGAAACTATGGATGTAGTTCTTGCAGTTGATGAATCAAATAACATCATCAACCTTCCTGAAACAATGAAAGATGCCATCAAAAATGGTACAGAAATACCAAGCGGCGGCACAACAGAAGACGGAAAAGAACTTCCTCTCTACATCAACCTTTCCGAAACATGCGGCGGCACAGTTGCTCACATTATTGATGGCATAAACGATTCATCAATATTTGATTCAGGTATCCTTAATCCTGATGATCCATTCTTCGAATTTCCACAGCTCGACCTCTTCCCTGAAGATGAAGAAGACGAAGAAGAAATAGAAGAAGAACCTGTTATTCCAATTCCTCTTCCATCAACACCGGTTGTACCGGAAAACAATGACGGCGGTTCAATTTTCGGATAATGTATAAAAATAAAGCCTTGAGAAATCAAGGCTTTTATTTTTTACCTGTTA
Source organism: Bacillota bacterium (assembly GCA_017547125.1). Taxonomy (GTDB): domain Bacteria; phylum Bacillota; class Clostridia; order Lachnospirales; family Anaerotignaceae; genus HGM11808. Next base: position 1,221 of record JAFYQL010000207.1, on the reverse strand, counting down.
TTGACATATTTTTATTATAAGCCTATGATATATTACAGTATTTTGATTTCAAACCACAGGAGGTAATATATATGAGAATTGCAGTTACATATGCAAACGGCCTTATTTTCCAGCATTTTGGCCACACAGAATATTTCAAGCTTTATGATGTTGAAGACGGCAAAGTTATTAAAAGCGAAGTAGTTTCAACAAATGGTCAGGGTCATGGTGCTCTTGGCTCATTCCTCAGAAACAATGGTGTTAACATCCTTATCTGCGGCGGTATCGGCGGCGGTGCAAAAATGGCACTTGCAGAAGCAGGCATTCAGCTTTTCGGCGGATGTATGGGCCTTGCTGACACAGCAGTTGATGCTTTCCTTGCAAACAGACTCAACTACAATGCCAATGTAGAATGCGGTCACCATAGCCACGCTGACGGCCATAGCTGCGCAGACCACCACGGCGGACATAGCTGCCACTAAAAGTATAAAAAATTTCTTAAGGTATATCCTAATCGATATACCTTATTTTATTTTTGTGATAAAATAATTTTAATAACCTTATAAGGAGCGTGCATTATGGAAAATATTTTATTTATAAACTCATGTATAAGAAAAAATGAAAGCCGTACTCTTGCCCTTGCAAAAGCATTGCTTGATAAACTTGAAGGCGAAATAAAAGAAGTTGACCTTACAAGCGAAAATATCGCCCCACTCACTGCAGAAACACTTGCACTTCGCAATGAACTTACAGAAAAAGGCGACCTTTCACATCCTATGCTTAAGTATGCCAGCGACTTTGCTGCAGCAGACACAATTGTTATAGGTACACCTTTCTGGGATCTTGCCTTCCCTGCCGTTTTAAAGCAGTATCTTGAACAGATTTGTGCTTGCGGCATAACTTTCCGCTACAACGACCACGGCATCCCACAGGGCATGTGCAAGGCCAAAAAAGTATATTATGTTACAACTGCCGGTGGATTTCTTGAAGGCATGAACTTTGGCTTTGATTATATTAAAGCCCTTTGCAACTTATACTTCGGCATTAAAGATGTTGAATGTATCGCCGCTGAAGGACTTGATATCTGGGGCAATGATGCCGAAAAAATACTTGAGGACAGAATAAACTCTCTTTAAGGAGGAGTTTTATGGACTATAATAGCAAAAGATGTCCGAAATGCAGACAGGAAACCAATGCAGACAATAAATTCTGTCCTTTCTGCGGACATTCCTTTAAAATATC
>JAFYQL010000206.1 GCA_017547125.1 Bacillota bacterium | reverse complement strand
AACTACGAGACGAAGGTTTGCTTCTGCTAAACGTTTTTTAGCATCTTCATCTCCTTCCTCCATGCGCTGAGCCAATTCAATTTCTTCTTCTGCACTTAAAAGAGGCACTTTACCAATTTCCTTAAGGTACATACGTACAGGGTCGTCGATATTGATACCTTCCGGAAGAGTAAGGTCAAGGTCTTTTTCTGCTTCTTCTTCAACCATATCCATTGAACCAAGAATATCAATACCTTGGCTTTCAAGATATTCATAAATCTTGTCAATCTTGTCTGGTTCAAGGTCCATATCCGCAAAATGGTCCATGATTTCCTTGTATTCAAGTACGCCTTTTTTACGTTTGCCAATAGCAACTATTTCTTTTAAACGGATTAATAATGTATTTTCGTCTCCGGCTTTCATTTTATCGTCCTTTCCCATCAAACTAATTTTATCCCCTAAAATCAGTATTTATTCAACAAGAAACTGTAATTTAAAGCTTAATATAAAGATTATCCATTTTCTTTTTTTCATTAATAAGTTCCGTAAGCATTTCAACAGAATCTGCTTTGGCAACCTGTGCATCAATTTTGGTTCTTTTTATAAGCTTTACAATTTCATTAACTGCCTTTTCCATGTCCCTGACACTTTCAAAATCAAGCCTGAGGGCAAATGCCTCTGCCGCTTTTTTCTGTTCGTCAGGCAGTTCAAATATATTTACAGTGTCCGCTGGATGGATGTTTTTGCCTTTATCACATGCTTCATAAACAAACTTTGCAAGCCTTATATAAACATCATCTATATAATCCTGCGGCTTAACTATATTTTTTATTTTTTCGTAGACATCGGCATGGTTCATAGCAAGATAGATAAGATTTCTCTGTGCCTGTTGTATGCCTTTTGAGTTCTGCATGCTGTCAGAAACACTTGTTTCGGAATACTGACGTATTCTTTTTATGGCAGCCTTGTCCATAAACTCCTTGTCCGTTTTTTCTTTCACTTTCGTTATTTCATCAGAAACGGCGCTGTCGCTTATACGGGTTTCCATAGCGATTTTCTTTGCGTAAACATCTCTTTCAACAGGCGATTCAAGCTGAGATAAAAGCTTTGCCGCTTCCTGAGTAAAAAGTACTCTGTGCTCATCGTTTTCCATGTTGTATTTTTTCTTTACGCAGTTAATCTGAAAATCCATATAGTTTATGGCATCAACAAGAAGTTTTCCAAATTCTGCCGAGCCGTTAAGCTTTATGAATTCGTCAGGGTCTTTACCGTCAGGAACCTGAAGGACCTTTACCCTTAAGCCTGCGCTTACGAGTATCGGTATTGCCCTGAGTGCAGCCGTTTCTCCCGCCTTATCACTGTCAAAAACAAGTATGATATCTGATACAAGTTTTTTAAGCAAGTTGGCATGTTCTATATTGAAAGCAGTACCAAGTGATGCTGCAACATTGTGGTAGCCTGCCTGGTAAATGCTTATCATATCCATATAACCTTCGCAGATTATGATTTCTTTCTTTTTGCTTTCCTTTGCAAAATTGAGACCGTAAAGGTTTCTCTTTTTGCTGAAAACAACGGTTTCAGGCGAGTTAAGATACTTTGGTTCGCCCTTTTCCATTATTCGTCCGCCAAAGCCTATTATTCTTCCCTGAAGGTCGATTATAGGGAACATCAGACGGTCATAAAATCTGTCGTGATAGCCTTTGCCGTACTTATTTTCAAGCACAAGACCGCTTTTTAATATATCGGCATCGTTAAAGCCTTTCGACTTAAGATGTCTGTAAAGTTCATCTCTACCCTTAGGCGAATACCCAAGGCCGAACTTTTTTTGTATGTTTTGTTTTATCTGTCTTTTTTCTATATATTCAAGAGCAGTTTTTCCTTCTTCGGAGTGAAGTTTTTCGTAGAAAAATCTCCCCGCCGCTCTATGCATATCGTAGATATTTTTTCTGATTTTTTCTTCTTCTGCTGCTTCTTTGCTGAATTCAGGCTCCGGAAGTGTTATGTTTGCCCAGTCTGCAAGTTTTTTGACTGCATCAACAAAGTCACATCCTTCTATCTGCATAACAAAGCTTATAACATTGCCCGCCGCACCGCAGCCGAAGCAATAGAAAAGCTGTCTGTCTCTGCTTACTGAAAAAGACGGCGTATCTTCATTATGGAAAGGACAAAGCCCGAAGTATGAACTTCCCTTCTGCTTCAGAGGAAGATATCTGCTTATAACATCCACTATATCATTACTGCTTCGTACCTGCTCAAGCACTTCCTGTGAATAGTACATAATGAACTCACCTTCTTTTATTTCTGCAAAGAATGCAAAAATCCTTTTTTTCTGTCAAAAAATCAATAAATATTCCAGGATGAAGGCATAAAGAAGTCGGTATACATCTTAATTGCGTATCTGTCTGTCATGCAGGCAATATAATCGCTGGCAACAACTTCGACAGAGTCGCCTTCTTCAATAAGCTTCTGGAATTCGCTTTCCATCTTTTCCGGATGCTCACAATAGTACTTGTAAAGACTTTTGAGCATATGGTCAACCTTGATGCCTTCTCTTTTTGCACGAAGGTCAAGATATACATTTTTGAACATAAACTGTCTGAGCTTGCCTACTATTTCGCTCATTTCAGAGCTCATAATAACCTTGTCCTTGCCCATACTGTTTTCAATAACGTCAGTAATCATAGCATTAAGACGCTTGCTGCTGCTTTCGCCAAGCACCTCAACAATATCACGCGGAATGTCACGCTTGCTGAGAACGCCTGCTCTTATGGCATCATCAATATCGTGATTTATGTATGCAATCTTGTCAGAAAGACGTACAACCATGCCTTCCATTGTGGCAGGTCTGTTGGCTGAACGATGATTAAGTATACCATCTCGAACTTCCCATGTAAGGTTAAGGCCGGCGCCGTCTTTTTCAAGTCTTTCAACTACACGAAGGCTCTGTTTGTTATGTTCAAAGCCGCCCGGTGTAATTTCATCAAGCACACTTTCGCCGCTATGACCAAAAGGAGTATGTCCAAGGTCATGACCAAGGGCAATAGCTTCTGTAAGGTCTTCATTAAGGCTGAGAGCCCTTGCGATTGTTCTTGCTATCTGTGATACCTCAAGGGTATGAGTAAGTCTTGTTCTGTAATGGTCTCCTTCAGGAGAAATAAAAACCTGTGTTTTATGCTTCAGTCTTCTGAAAGCCTTGCTGTGAATTATTCTGTCACGGTCACGCTGAAACTCTGTTCTGATAGTACATTTTTCTTCTTCAAAAACCCTGCCCTTTGTTTCTGCACTTTTGCAGGCATATGGGCTTAAATTTTTAAATTCAGCTTCTTCCTGTGCAATTCTCAGGTTCATATTTCTCACCACCGTTTCAGTGTATATACTGCTGTTCTATTATTGTATATAATTCTACATTTCTTTCTTAAATCCTTTTTTACTTGCGAAAAATATATGGTAATGCAAAATTTTGTGTTTACTGAAATGCAAAAATGGTATAAAATAATCCTATTGAGGCGTATTTATGGAGGTGGTTTTATGCCAGCAATCAAAATAGAAATAGGAAACAAGTGGAAAATTGAAACAGCTGTTGCAGTTAAAAATATTGTTATGGCTGAAGTTAAATCTGCCTTTAAACTTAAAGCTTCAGACCGTAATATCAGAGTTATAAGATACGACCAAGACCTTTTTGAGCTTAAGGTTCCATACGAAATTTTTATTGAAATTGATATGGTAGAAGGCAAAAGCGACGACTTCAAGCGTGAGCTTTACAAAAACATTGTTACTGCCATTGAAGAAAAAACACTTTTCAAAAAAGATAGCGTATTCATTTTCCTTAACGAACAGCCCGCTATAAACTGGGGTGTTAAGGGCGGAATACCTTTCAGCGATACAGTTAAATAATAATTAAAGGTGCAGATATTCTGCACCCTTTTTGTACTGGTCATTTGTTCTGATTTCGTAGTTTGTCATAGTTAAAACCTCCTGATTATTTACCTTTTAATGATATAAAATGCTTGTT
>JAFYQL010000205.1 GCA_017547125.1 Bacillota bacterium | reverse complement strand
TTGATGTAATATCTCTGTGCTTTCTTCTGCCGCTCATTATAACTTTCTTTGTAAGTTCTTCAACTGCTTCTCTTCTGAGTGCATTTACTGCACTGATGCCTATGTAGATGTTATCTCCGCATTCAAGTGTCATTTCTTCAACTGCAAAAGATGTGCCGCCTGTTTTCATAAGCTGCTGCTTAATCTTTTCTTCGCTTACAGGCTGATTTGATGCCTCCTGAGCCTCTTCTCCTGTTACAAATACGCTGTTGCCTTCCATATCCCAAAGCTTGAGAGTAATAGGCTTGCCTGCATATGCTGTGAAATGACCATAGATATTTTTAGTTCTTGTATCTTTCTGATATGTTCTTGCAAGGTCATCATAAAGCGCCTTGTCGTGTGTCTTGTAAACAACGTCATTTTTTGCAATGTCGCCCTTGATAATCATGCTGATAACTTCACCGGGACGTGACGCCTTGTTGATGTTGCTGCCGGCGTGTGGTTCGCTCTGTGTCCAGATTTCGATACCATCACCAGGAAGAAGCGGTTCTCTTGTTCTGATGCTTGTGCGACCGTATTTTCTGTCGTATGTATCAACAATACCAGCCTTAAGACCCCAGCTCTTTGGTCTTTCAGGGCTCATCATATCAAGACCTGAATGTGTTGTATAGTAGCCTTCGCTGAAGCCGCCGCGGTTGAAAAGCTGAAGAAGAACCTTCATATCCTTTTCATCAACCTTGTATTCTTCAGGGTTTTCATAGTACATATCGATATACTTTCTGTATACTTTTGTAACACCTGCAACATATTCAGCACTCTTCATTCTGCCTTCAACCTTAAGTGATGAAACACCTGCTTCAATAATCTGTGGAAGACAAGTGATTGCAGCGATGTCCTTTGTGCTTAAAAGGTGGCCTTCTCTTATCTTTTTATATCCGCCGTGAAGTGCAAAAGGAAGACGGCAAGTCTGTGCGCATCTGCCTCTGTTACCGCTTCTGCCGCCAAGCATACTGCTCATGATACACTGGCCTGAATATGACACACAAAGAGCCCCGTGAACAAAAGTTTCAACAGGCACAGCGGCATTGTCTGTGATGTGTTTAATTTCTTCAAGGCTGAGTTCACGACTTAAAACAACTCTTTCAAAACCTGCTTTTTCAAGAGCATTTACATCTTCAAGACTGTTTGCAGTAAGCTGTGTGCTTGCATGAAGCGGAAAATCAGGGAAGTTCTTTCTGATTATTTCAGCCGCACCCATATCCTGAACAATAAGAGCATCAACGCCTGCTTCATACACAGATGAAACAAACTTAAGAAGGTCATTAAGTTCTTTATCTTTATATAATGTGTTTACTGTAAGAAAAACCTTTACATTTCTTAAATGACAGTAATCGCACACTTCCATAATTTCTGTAATTGAAAAATTGCCTGCATACTGTCTGGCGCTGAACTGTTTTCCGCCTATATATATTGCATCGGCACCATTATTAACTGCAGCCTTAACGCAGTCCATATTTCCACATGGTGAAAGAAGTTCTATTCTTGCAAGTGTAGACATTTTTATCTCCCTTTCTCTTCTAAACTAAAAGCGTGCCTTGTGCAGCACGCTTCATTATCTGCAAAGCAGTTTTATATCTGTCTGTAATAGTTGTTGCTTGAGTTATATAACTTGTGGCTGTCATATTTAACCTTTTCAGCCTTAACAGGTTCGTCCTGAAGAGGAAATTCCATTTCTGCTTCCGCTGGGATGTCATCAATGGTTATTTCCATCTGATTTTCAAAAACCTCATCATCTTTAGCTGCAGGCACTTCTGCGTCAGTTTCGCCGGCCGTTTCTTCTGTCTCAGCCTCTTCAACAGCTGCTTCAACAACAGTTTCTTCGGCCTGTTTTTCAGCCTTACTATTTTCAAAAATTTCTTCAAACTCTCTGAGACGTTCTATTTCTGCTTTTTTACGTTTGTTGTCTTCTTCATAAAGAACTGCCTTGTTTTCAGCAATTGCAAGCTTGCCTTCAAGTTCAGCCTGTTTCTGTTTTGAAAGCTGAAGTTCCTTTCTGAGACGTTCAATTTCAATTTTGTAGTCATCAATCATATCCTGAGTGAAGAGCGCCTTGTTTGCTGATTCTTCATAGCCTTCAGGCATTGATGCTTTAAGCTGCTCGTTTATTTCAATCTGCTTGTAATAATCGTCAGCAATATTGATTGATGTAAGCACAGAAATCATCTGTGGGCTCAGATTTTTTGAATTAGGTGATTTTCTAAGTTCTGCAGCCTTCTGGTCAATATAATTTGCAACCTTTGTTATGTATTCAACCGATTCATTTCCGGCAAGAGTTACAGTTCTTCCGCAAACTCTTAAAGATACTTTATTTCTGTAAGCCATATTAGCTACCTTTCCTTTCAAAAATACCGTTTTGTACGCTAAAATGCGCCTGTCTATACATAGTAAATTATATCAAAGTACAGACAAAAAAACAATATATTACATATCACAGTATTTTTTCTTTTATTTTACCAAGTATCTTCTTTTCAAGCCTGCTCACCTGCACCTGACTTATGCCCATTTGCTTTGCAGTTTCACTTTGAGTTTTGTCGTAAAAATATCTTAAATTTATTATCATCCTTTCATCAAGGTCCAGTTTTTTTACAGTTTCCCTCAGAAGAAGCAGCTCATCATCGGGAGAATATCTGTTGTCGCTTTTAAGGGTATCGATAACATAAAGCTCCTTGTCTGCACTTC
>JAFYQL010000204.1 GCA_017547125.1 Bacillota bacterium | reverse complement strand
TTATGTTGGTGCTTTCTCATTTGCTGAAGTAAAATCAGGCTATACAGCTTACTTCCTTGGAGTAAGATCAATCTGCCCTAATGTAACAATGGATGTTAAATACACAGGTTCATGGTCAAATCAGGCTCTTGAAAAAGAATATAATGTAAATTCTGCCTCAAGAAATCTTGGCGATACTAAAAATGCTTTGAAAAATAATATGAAAACAGCTTACAATGATATACTTACATTAGAAGCTGAAAGATTGAGCTGTGAAAAAGCGCTTGAAGATGCTAAAAACACATATGAAATGGTTAAGCTTAACTATGAACTTGGTAATGTGACCGAACTTACTGTTAAGCAGACTGAACTTCTTGTTCTCAGTGCTGAAATGAATCTTCTTCAGAATGCATTTAACCACGATTTGAAAGTTTTTGGTTTGTATAATCCATCAATGCTTTCAGCATCAACACAACAATAGAAATGATAACTAAAAGAGATATCCAATATGGGTGTCTCTTTTTTTATGCCCAAATGTATATTTTTGTTTCTTTAGCAAAAAATAACTTCGGGTGATGAATTTGCATTTGTTTGAAATTTTTGAAGATAATCTTGAATATATAAAGAAGGTTTTTAGTGGCTGCGATGACGTGGTTTTTAAGGAATTCAATGCGGCAAACAATCAATGCTTTATTGTTTATACCGACAACATTGTTGATGGTGCGGCAATAGAAGAAATGATACTTACAAACCTTATGTTTCGTTTTCAAGGCGGAAATGGTGATGCAGTTGAAAAGAAAGGTATAGCTATAGGGGAAGTTAAGGAAAGCGACAAAATGCAGGATGTACTTGATGCAGTGCTTTTGGGGGACACAGCAGTTTTTGTCAGCGGGTATGCCAAGGCTTTTATAGCATCAACTAAAGGCTGGCCGTCAAGAGGTGTTCCCAAGGCAGATACGGAGATGACGGTTTATGGACCGAAGGATGCCTTTGGCGAGGTTGGGAGTATAAATACTGTACTTATAAGGCGAAGAATACGTGACACTTCGCTGAAGGTGAAAAGAATGAAATGCGGAAGACGCAGTAAAACTGACATTGCGGTAGTGTATATTGACGGCATAGCAAGAAAAAACGTGCTTGATGAAGTGCTTGAAAAACTGGAAAGCATAGATGCGGATATGATTATAGACAGCGGATATCTTCAACAGTTTATTGAGGGTAGCAGTAAGTCGCCCTTTCCGCAAATTCAGCTTACGGAGAGGCCTGACAAAGTGGCGGCATCTTTGTATGAGGGCAGAATAGCCGTTGTGGTGGATAATTCTCCTTTTGTGCTTATAATTCCAGCGGTTTTAAATGTGTTTTTTCAAGCGGCAGAAGACTATTATCAGCGATGGGAGATTTCAAGCTTTCTGCGTCTGCTGAGATATTCTGCGGGAATAATTGCGGCAGTTTTGCCAGGGTTTTATGTTGCACTTACGGTGTTTCAGCCAAACATGATACCAACATCACTGGCGCTTAAAATTGCGGCAGGCAGGGGAAATGTACCGTTTCCTACCATAATCGAAGTTTTGATTATGGAACTTTCCTTTGAACTTCTGCGTGAGGCGGGGGTAAGGCTTCCGTCGCCTGTAAGCTCGGCAATAGGTATAGTGGGCGGCATAATAATAGGCCAGGCTGCAGTTGAGGCGGGCATAGTGGGTCCGTCTGTGGTTATTATGGTGGCACTTTCGGGTATATGCAGTTTTGTTGTGCCAAACACGGCAATGGTTTCGTCTATAAGGGTGATTAAATATTTTGTGCTTGCGCTTTCGTCGGTTATGGGGATATTTGGATTCTGGATGGCAGTGGTGTTTGTTTTGGCTCATCTTTGCAGGCTTAAAAGCTTTGGCTTTCCGTATATGTATCCGTTTTGCAGCGGAAGTGAAAACGGGAGCAGTGACTTTAAAGACAGTATAATAAGGCTTCCGATTTTTATGATGAAAAAAAGACCGATATTTGCTGACGCTACGGAAGAAATAAGAATGAAAGGACGTGGAAGATGATGTTTTCGGACAACGGAAAAATATCGGTGCGCCAGTTTCAGTGTCTTATAATTTCTGATTTTACGGCAATGTTTATGACAATTATTCCTTTGGTTATGTTTGGAAAGGGTACGGAAGGCATTATTCTGGAGGTGTCGGTTGCTTTTGCAATTGGTGCTTTGGTTTTATGTGGTGTGTCGAAAATAGCACCGAAAAAGAAAAACAACAACGTGTTAAAGGCTTTGTGTTTGTTTTTATTTTGCAAAACTTTGTTTGTAAATGGAGTCTATATAAGCACGGCGCAAAAGGTGATTTCGCAGTTTGTTTTTGACGGTGCAGGAAGCGGGAGTATTGTGTTTTTATTTGTTTTGTCTGCATTTTATATATGCCTTTCGGGTATAGAAAGCCGCGGAAGAATGGCAGAGATATCGGCATTTTTTATATTGGCGGCATCGGCGGTTATTTTTGCACTTGTGTTTTCCAAAGGAGACATAAGGGAGATGAAATATGCCCTTGATATCGGAAAGGCTGACATGGGCGAAATAGCAAGGGCACTATTGCTGATGGGCGGATTGGAAACACTATATTTTACATTGCCTGACATGAATGCGAAGAAATCGTCTGCAGCATCGGTTTCCTTTGGAATAGTGGGGGTAATTATTTTGGTAATGATGTCGCTTTCGATCTGCATTTTTGGTGCGGAAGCAGGAAGGAAGATGTGGCCTGTTTTTCAGATGATGGGCAATATTGATTTCCCCGGACTTTTGCTTCAAAGACAGGATGTGCTTTTTATAGGAATGTATATTGTTGGTGCGGTTATGTTTTGTGCACATACGGTGCATTTTATGTGGGTATATGCAGGCAAAATCTTCGAAAGTGTGGATAAAAAATATATCGTAGCGGCATCAGCAGTGATGGTGTGGATATTTTGCATTTTTTGGGGAAGAGATGCATTGACAGAAAAATTTTTTACGGCAGTGTTAGTGTTGAATGCAATGGCGGCAGTTTTTGCAGTCTTTTATATGTTGGTGTGGGGTGAAGTATGAAAAAGGCTATGGTTATTCTACTGGCGATGATTTTGTGCGGATGTCAGAATGCAAAGGATATTGATGAAAGAAATTTTGTACTTTCGGGCGGAATGGACAAAGGCGAAAACAAAAATATATCTTTCACGGCTGGATGTGCCTTGCCTGATACAAGCGGAAACGCTACAGTAAAAAGCTTGGTTTTAAATAAAGAAGCTGATTCTGTGGCATCTGCCATGGAGCAAAGTGGAGAAAAGGACACCCGAAGTATATATTTCGGGCATCTGAAGGCGGTAGTTATAGGCCGTGATTTTTTTGAAGGGGACAATATTTACACTCTTTTGGATTATATGGAAAGAGAAAATGATATTGGTCTTAAAACTGCTATGCTCTATACTGAAGGCACGGCAAGGCAATGTATTGAAGATACATCGGCTATGGACGAAGGCAATAATCTGTATATATGGGACTATTATAAAAATAGTGACGAAAAGGAAGGTGTGGCTATGCGGGCTGATTTTGATGATGTGACAAAGGGTATAAGCATAAACGATACATTTTTTATCCCAAGGATAACAACCGAAGACGGCAAGGCTATTATAGGTGGAGGGTGTGTGATTAAAAATGGGGAATATGTTATGGCGCTGACGAAGGATGAAACGAGAGGACAGATTTTTGTGGGTGAAAAATGTAAGGGCGAGATAATTGAGTGTGAAATAGACGGACAAACGGTGTCAGCAGAAGTGTTAAAAGAAAACTGCAGTATTAAGTTTTGGGAGGAAGACGGACTTAATTGTATTTTTGAAATAGATATAAAGGCGGAAATAAAAGAAAACCATAAAAACTTTAGGGCAGAAGAAATAGCAGAAAAAATGAGCCGTGAAGTGGAAGGTGATATTGAACGATTATACTGTCTGCTTAAAGCGAAAAATACCGATGCATTTTATCTGTGTGATGAATTGAGGAAAGAAAATGAAGTGCTTTATGAAAAATATGGCAGGGAAAATTCATTTGAAAAAATGAATATACAGACAAAGTGTGATTTTAATATTATCTCGGGCGGTTTAAAAAAGTAATTTCTGGCAAACATTTATTTGGGAGATGATTGACATGAAATTTACTTTTAAAAAACTGTTTTTCATAACGATTGCTGCACTTTTTATGACATCGGCGGTTATGAATATAATTGAAAAGAGTGAAATCGAGCAGGGTATAAGCTCAAAGGTGGTTCGTTTTCACATCAGGGCTGAAAGCAACAGCGAATATGACCAGAAGCTGAAATTGCTTGTGCGGGATGATGTGCTTGCGGAAGCAGAAAGTATTTTGGCTCAGTGCAAAACAAGGGAAGAGTGTCTTGAAGTATTGAGTGAAAATATTGAAATTATTGAAAAAGCGGCACAGGAAAGTGTGCACAAAAATGGCGGAAATGCTGAAGTTACGGCAGAAATTAAAAAAGAAATTTTTCCTCTTAAAACATACGGCAATATTACTTTTCCGGCAGGGCAGTATACTGCGCTTGTGATAGAAATAGGCGGCGGAAAAGGACGAAACTGGTGGTGCGTAATGTTTCCGAAACTGTGCTTTGTTGAGGAGAGTGTTGTGAAAGGTGAAAATACAGAAAAGCAGCTTAGTCTAATTCTTTCTGAAGACGAATATGATGAAGTGATGAGAAATAATGATTTTGAGATAGGCTTTAAATTTGCCGAAATCATTGGCAGCATATTCTGATTCGGGGGATAGGATGAGAAAATATCTAAAAATTTTTGTTGTGTTTATAGGTATATTGCTTTGTTTTTGTACGTTTGAAATGAAAAAAGAAAAAGCCGTTTATACGGCGGTTTACAACGTTGGCTCAAGTGGTACAAGGGTTGAACAGATACAACGCAGACTGGCTGAATACGGCTATTATACAGGCTATGTGGATGGTATTTACGGGCGTGGAACATATGATGCAGTAAAGAACTTTCAGCGAAATAACGGCCTTGTACCCGATGGTATAGTGGGTGACACAACACTGTCTGCTTTGGGGCTTTTTTTTGGTACAGGCGACATAGGAAGTGACGAAAGAGAGCTTTTGGCCAGGGTTATATACGGTGAGGGAAGAGGCGAACCATACGACGGTCAGGTTGCCATAGGCGCCGTGGTTTTAAACAGAGTTAAAAGTGAAGATTTCCCTGACAGTATAAGTGGTGTGGTGTATCAGACGGGAGCCTTTGATGCAGTGCGTGACGGACAGATATGGCTTGAGCCTGACCAAACGGCTTATGCAGCTGCGGACGAGGCAATAGCAGGGCGTGACCCTACGGGCGGCGCTTTATACTATTGGAATCCTGCAACGGCAACAAGCAGATGGATATGGTCCATACCCATTACATATTCTGTGGGGCGTCATGTTTTTGGTTCAAAGCAGTAGTTTTTATAACGGCTCTCACAGGAGCACCATCGCTATTTTCAATGTTCAGCGGGAATGCAAAAAGTGTGCAGATTCCTTCGGATACATTTTGCAAATCGGCGCATTCAAGTATAAGAATATCGTGGCTTAAAAGATATTTGTGCACGCGAAAATCTTCGTAGTCCTCTATATCCATAGCTTCTGTGCCTATGAGTTTGATGCTGCAGGAAGCAAGATACTGTGCCGCATCAAATGTTATGCCGAAAGGCTTGCAGTTAAATTTGAGAAGAATGATATCATCTTTTTCGATAAGCTTCTGTGCGAAGAAGTCTTCATCAAGCTTATCGCCTTTGTTAACTTCAATTACAAGAGCTGCACCGCAGAATTTTTCGGGAGCATAATCTTCGGCTGTTTTCCCGTTTTTGTAAAAATGACGAGGAAAATCAATGTGTGTACCGCAGTGGCTTCCAAGTGATATTGAGTGAACGCTATATCCGTTTTCTGCTACAGATGCAACCTGTTTTATTGAAACTTCAGGGTCACCGGGATATATGGCAAGGTTGTTATTTATTTTTCGACTGATGTCTATGTACATAATTATATTCTCCTTTGTATTGCCGATTTTTGAAAAATAGGTTATACTAATGCCATAATGAAGTAAAAAGGAGGCACTTAAAATGGCAATTACAGTTACTAAAGATACAAAAATTGGCGAACTTCTTATGATGGATAGAGGCGTTGCAGCTATCCTTATGAGATCAGGTATGCACTGTGTTGGCTGTCCTTCATCAGCTAACGAAAGCATTGCACAGGCAAGTATGGTTCACGGTATGGACGCAAACAAGCTTGTTGATGCTATCAATGCTTATTTTGCAGCAAAAGAAGCTTAAGATCAAAAAGAGCACTGAAAAGTGCTCTTTTTTTATTTTATAAATTTAATTCCAGGCCAATATCTGAGATATACTTTGCCAAGCATTTTGTCTTCGTCAACGTATGTGTTTACCCAGTAGCGTGAGTCAAGTGATTCATTTCTGTTGTCGCCCATCATAAAGTAATGGCCTTCTGGTACGGTGTATGGGCCATAACTGCCGTATGCTGTTTCCTTGATGTAAATATCTTCAAGGGGCTCGTTGCTGCCGTCAATATAAACCTTGCCGTCAACTATTTCAACTGTTTCGCCCGGAAGACCTATAACTCTTTTAACGTAAAGAAGACTCTCGTCATCAGGGTATTTGAAAACTGCAATGTCTCCGCGGTCAGGTGAGCCAAAAAGGTATGTAAGCCTTAAGGCAATTATTCTGTCGTTTGGCATAATTGTGTTTTCCATAGAGCCTGTAGGCACAGTTGCATTGACTATGATGCATGTATTTATAAAAAGCGCAAGAGCAATGGCAAGGGCAATGGTTTTTACCCAGCTCAATATTTCTTTAAGCATATATGTTACCTCACAAAAATATAATAAAATAATTATACCATAACTTGATGTAATATGACAGAAAAAAAGTAAGCTGAAGAATTTAAAATCTTCAGCTTATGTGTTATCAGTCTTCTTTTTCTTCAGTTTTTTCAATAGGAATGATTA
>JAFYQL010000203.1 GCA_017547125.1 Bacillota bacterium | reverse complement strand
GTTACACACTTAGCTATGCCGAAAATACGGCATAGCCATAAGTTGTAGATATTTGTATTAGTATCTGTAGTGAGCAAATGCTTTGTTTGCTTCTGCCATCTTGTGTGTTTCTTCTTTCTTTTTGCATGCACCGCCGGCGTTGTTAAGAGCGTCCATGATTTCGCCTGCAAGACGATCTACCATAGTCTTTTCGCCACGTTTTCTGCTGTAAAGTGTTAACCATCTAAGACCTAATGTTCTTCTTCTGTCTGGTCTGATTTCCATTGGTACCTGGTATGTTGCACCACCTACACGGCGAGCTTTAACTTCAAGTACTGGCATAATGTTGTTCATAGCTTCTTCAAGAGCTTCAAGTGGATCTTTTCCTGTCTTTTCTGCTACTTTATCGAATGCGCCATAAACGATTTTCTGAGCCACACCCTTTTTACCATCAAGCATAATGCTGTTGATAAGTTTTGTTACGTTTTTGCTTTTGTATAATGGGTCTGGTAAAACTTCTCTTTTTGCTACATGACCTTTTCTTGGCACGATTCTTCCCTCCTTAATAAATTTAAATCATAGGTACTCGTGTATACTTCTAATAAATATTCGTACACGTTTCACGCCTTACACGTCATTTTATATACAGCTTTTAGCAGATTGTATATCATTCGTACAAGGCACTACTTTTAATTAGTTATAAATTATTTTTTAGCTTTTGCAGCTTTTGGACGCTTAGCACCGTATTTTGAACGGGCCTGCATTCTGTTAGCTACACCTGCAGTGTCAAGTGTACCACGGATAATATGGTAACGTACACCAGGTAAGTCTTTTACTCTACCGCCTCTGATAAGTACAACAGAGTGTTCCTGAAGGTTGTGACCTTCGCCTGGGATGTAAGCTGTAACTTCAATACCGTTTGTAAGTCTTACTCTGGCAATCTTTCTAAGAGCTGAGTTAGGCTTTTTAGGTGTTGCTGTTTTAACTGCTGTACATACACCTCTTCTCTGTGGTGAAGAAATGTCAGTTGTTTTCTTCTTAAGTGAGTTGAGACCTTTCTGAAGAGCAGGAGCTGTTGATTTCTTTTCAACTGTCTGTCTGCCTTTTCTTACTAACTGATTAAATGTTGGCATTTAATTGCACCTCCTTACAAAATTAATACATTCTGCCTAAGCAATTATTCATTGCTATGTGTTGTAAATTGGCTATTTAAGCCTTTTTTCGCACACTTTGAAATTCTATCATTTCATTCAAAAGTTGTCAATAGAATTTATATTTTTTTATTGTCAAATTCTCACATTTTTCAATAATTTTATTATGCACATTTACCTAAGAAAAATTAAGGGCACACCTTTTATAGTGTGCCCTTTCTTCTTATATATTATTCTGCTTCTAATTCAGCCATAGCTTCTGCAAGACCCGGTTCAATTGTAATGTTGCGGTATCTTGTCATACCTGTACCTGCAGGAATAAGCTTACCGAGGATAACGTTTTCTTTAAGACCGATAAGTGGGTCAACCTTACCCTTAATAGCTGCTTCTGTAAGTACTCTTGTTGTTTCCTGGAATGATGCAGCTGAAAGGAATGATTCTGTAGCAAGAGATGCTTTTGTGATACCAAGAAGTACTCTTGAACCCTTAGCTGGTTCTTTGCCTTCTTCAATCATTCTTTCGTTTGTGTTTTCAAAATCAAGCCAGTCAACAAGGCTGCCTGGAAGGAAGTTTGTATCGCCGTTTTCTTCGATCTTAACTCTCTTAAGCATCTGTCTAACGATAACTTCAACGTGCTTGTCATTGATTTCTACACCCTGAAGACGGTAAACTCTCTGAACTTCCTGGATAAGGTAGTCCTGAACGCCTCTGAGACCTTTGATCTTAAGAATATCGTGTGGATTTACGCTACCTTCTGTAATTTCATCACCGGCTTCAACAACGTCGCCGTCGTATACTTTGATACGTGAGCCGTAAGGAATGAGATAATCCTTAACTTCGCCGTCTGTGCTTGTGATTGTAACTTCACGTTTCTTCTTATTATCTGTAACAGAAACTCTGCCACCAAATTCTGCAATGATAGCAAGACCCTTTGGTTTTCTTGCTTCAAAAAGTTCTTCAACTCGAGGAAGACCCTGAGTGATGTCATCGCCGGCGATACCACCAGTATGGAAAGTACGCATTGTAAGCTGTGTACCAGGTTCACCGATTGACTGAGCAGCGATGATACCAACAGATTCACCGATACGAACGCTGTTGCCGCTGGCCATGTTTGCACCGTAACATTTAGCACAAATACCAACTTCGCTACGGCATGTAAGTACTGTTCTGATAAGAACTTCCTTAACGCCTGCTTTTTCAACTGCTTCTGCCATATCAGGAGAAATCTTTGTATCAGCAGGAACGATAACTTCGCCTGTTTCAGGATGAACAATTGCGTTAACTGCCCATCTGCCTCTGATTCTGTCCTGAAGTGATTCGATTACTTCATTGCCGTCAACAAATGCTTTAACTACAAGACCAGGAGCTTCTTTGCCTTCTGGTGTACAATCCCATTCATTGATGATGATTTCCTGTGAAACGTCAACAAGACGTCTTGTAAGGTAACCTGAGTCGGCTGTTCTAAGAGCTGTGTCAGTAAGACCTTTACGAGCACCGTGAGCTGAAATGAAGTATTCAAGAACTGAAAGACCTTCACGGAAGTTTGACTTGATAGGAAGTTCGATGATACCACCTGAAGGGTTCGCCATAAGACCACGCATACCTGCAAGCTGTTTAATCTGGCTGTTAGAACCACGGGCACCAGAGTTAGCCATCATGAAGATATTGTTGTACTTACCAAGACCTTTAAGAAGAGCATCTGTAATCTTATCGTTGGCAATGTTCCATGCTTCAATAACTTTGTTATGTCTTTCTTCGTCAGTCATAAGACCACGTTTGAATTTCTTTGTGATAACGTCAACTGCTGCTTCTGCTTCAGCAAGGAAGTCTTTCTTCTTTTCTGGAATAACCATATCTGATACAGAAACTGTAAGCGCGCCTACTGTTGAGAACTTGTAACCAAGAGATTTGATCTTGTCAAGTACGATAGCAGTTTCAGTTGCACCACATTTGTTTATGCAGCGGTTAATAATTTTACCGATTGCTTTTTTATCAACAAGGAAGTCAATTTCATATCTGAATTTGTCTTCATCGTTTGTTCTGTCAATGTAACCAAGGTTCTGAGGAACAGCTTCATTAAAGATAATGCGGCCAACAGTTGTTTCAACCATTCTTGATTCTTTAACACCGTTAAACTCAAGTGTACGTCTAACGTTAATAACTTCCTGAAGTCTAACTTCCTTATTATCATAAGCAAGCATTGCTTCAAGTTCATCTTTGAAAGACTTAATGATAATGTCGCCTTTCTTCTTAACTACATTGCCTTCTGCATCAAGTACATCTTCTTCGTATCTTGCGTTGTACTCGTCAATTCTGAGAGTGAGGTAGTACATACCAAGGATCATGTCCTGTGAAGGAACAGTTACAGGTGCACCGTCTGATGGTTTAAGAAGGTTGTTTGGTGAAAGAAGAAGGAAACGGCATTCAGCCTGTGCTTCAACTGAAAGTGGTACGTGAACAGCCATCTGGTCACCGTCGAAGTCGGCGTTGAATGCTGTACATACAAGTGGGTGAAGCTTAATAGCACGTCCTTCAACAAGCTTTGGTTCAAATGCCTGAATACCAAGTCTGTGAAGTGTAGGTGCACGGTTAAGCATAACCGGATGTTCCATAATAACGTTTTCAAGAACGTCCCAAACTTCAGTCTGCTGTCTTTCAACCATACGTTTAGCTGATTTAATGTTGTGTGCAAGACCATCTTCCACAAGTTTCTTCATTACAAATGGTTTGAAAAGTTCAATAGCCATTTCTTTTGGAAGACCACACTGGTAAATCTTAAGTTCAGGGCCTACAACGATAACTGAACGGCCTGAGTAGTCAACACGCTTACCAAGTAGGTTCTGACGGAAACGTCCCTGCTTACCCTTTAGAAGGTCAGAAAGTGACTTCAAAGCTCTGTTTCCGGGGCCTGTTACGGGACGACCGCGTCTGCCGTTGTCAATAAGTGCGTCAACTGCTTCCTGAAGCATTCTCTTTTCGTTTCTTACGATGATTTCGGGAGCACCCAAATCGAGAAGCTTCTTCAAACGGT
>JAFYQL010000202.1 GCA_017547125.1 Bacillota bacterium | reverse complement strand
GAATTTCTTCAAGACGACCGGACATTTCACGGAGAGCCTGTGCCCAACGGGATGTGGAGTCTGCAAGAAGAAGAACGTTAAGACCCATCTGACGATAGTATTCTGCCATTGTTACAGATGTGTAAACAGAAGCTTCACGGGATGCAACCGGCATGGAAGAAGTATTACAGATGATGATTGTTCTTTCCATAAGGGAACGACCTGTTTTTGGGTCGATAAGTTCTGGGAACTCTGTAAGTGTTTCAACAACCTCACCTGCACGTTCACCACAAGCTGCGATGATAACGATGTCTACGTCAGCATATTTGGATGTTGTGTGCTGAAGAACTGTTTTACCTGCACCGAAAGGACCTGGTGTACAATATGTACCACCTTTTGCAACCGGGAAGAAGGAGTCGATAAGACGAACCTTTGTTTCCATTGTTTCAACTGGTGCAAGTCTTTCGCTGTAACATGTAACTGCACGTTTTACAGGCCATTTGAATGTCATTGTAAGAGAAATTTCTCTGCCACGTTCGTCTGTAACAACTGCAACTGTTTCATTAATTGTGTATTCGCCTTTTTCTGCAATGGATTTGATTGTGTAATTACCAAGCAGATTGAAAGGAATAAAGATTTTGTGTACAAAAGCACCTTCTGGAACTGTACCGAAATATTCACCTGCACGAAGAGTGTCGCCAACTTTAGCTGTAGGTGTAAATTCCCATTTCTTTTCAGAGTTCAGACCTTCTACATAAACGCCGCGTTCAAGGAACCAGCCAGCCTGTTCTGCCAACAAAGGCAGCGGGTTCTGAAGCCCGTCATAAACCTGACCAAGCAAGCCTGGACCAAGCTGTGCAGACAGCATTTCGCCGGTGAATTCAACTTCGTCACCGCATTTAATGCCGTTTGTCATTTCATATACCTGAATCTGTGCGATATTTCCACGAATACGGATAACCTCACTTTTCAGTGTTGTGCCGTCAACTTTAACATAACAAATTTCGTTCATAGAAACATTGTTTTCAAATTCGACAGACACCAAGTTACCGTTTACGCTTACAACTTTGCCTATATTTGCTGTCATTGAATAGCCTCCAACCTTTCACCATTAATAATGGAATTATAGATATTTTTATATGCGGCTTCGCCGATGTCCGCATTAAACTTTTTCATTCGTGAAAGCAATTTTAATTTAAGCCCATAATAAAATACAGAATCTTTAGAGAATGTATTCATCGGTCTTAAAAGTTCCAAAGCTTCCAGACGGTATCGGTTAAGGAGTTTTTCTGCTTCCAGAGGACTGTCTGCCTCAACCGCTGTACGTGCCACCTTTACAAGCTCAACAGGTAAGTTTTTGCTTTCCATGTCGAAATTCTTCTTCATTTTGTCTGCACGTACTTTTGCCAAAGCAAATCTGAGTTCTCTTTCTGCTTTGTACCATGCATCAAGCAGCTCGGAAGAAGATTTTTCGTATTCTCTTGGTGGTGTAATTGTCAATTTATTTATTTCAAGCTGTGCCTTTTTATCTAAAAATCGCTGGCAAAGCTCTACAAATCGTTCCTCTGTAATAGGAAGCGTCGTATTTTCGCCAATACCATCCAAGGATGGCAACTGCGACATAAAATAATATTCAGCCATACTTATTCTGCCTCTTTCAAAAGAGCTGTAACTTTTGGACTGAGATAGTTGGACAACATATCAACAACCGCTTCAGCAGAGTAATCGTAGTATGCTCCGCCGTTATTTACAGCAATACGGAAACCTCCGTCAAAATTGTCGTTTGCTTTAAATGTAACGCCGTTAGTAATTTTTTCTTTAAGTCCTGCAACCAAAGTTTCTTCAAGATTTTTAAGGTCATCGCTGTTCAAGATAACAGCAATGTCTTCAGCATCCGGTTTTGATGACCAACCTTCTACTGCTTTGATTACAAGCTGTGCAAAAGCTTCGGATGAATAAACTGCTGCTACATTTTCTGATACGATAGCATTTGCTTCTTTTGTAACGCTTTCTCTGAAAGAAATAAGCAGGTTTCTGCCAGCCTGACGGATAGCGTCTTCACTGGACTTAACCATTCTTTCGTTTTCGTTTTTAGCATCAGCCAAGAATTTTTCTGCCTGTGCTTTTGCATCAGAAATGATTTTTTCAGCTTCATCTTTTGCTGCTTTAAGCACAGATTCTGCTTCTGTTACGGCTGCTTCTACACCATCTTTTTTGATCTGATCTATCAGTGCCTGCAATTGTATTTCCATAATGCATTCTCCTTTTTGATATTTATTACTATTTAATACTTCGATCAAACGTTAATATTTTAACACATAAAATATTTAACTTTCAAGCGAATTTTTTAAACAAACTGTTATCTGTTTTATGATAATTTATAAATTATTTATAATAAATATACCAACCCATAAAACATAAATATTTACAAGACAATTATTTTCCATCTTATAGATAACATTTTACTATATTTTTTATTAATTTGCCATACTTTTTTGTGATATTTTTTGTAAAAATTACAAAAGTTTGCTATTTTTTTACCAATAATTAAGTCTTAT
>JAFYQL010000201.1 GCA_017547125.1 Bacillota bacterium | reverse complement strand
TGTGTAAAGGCCGTTGAAAAGGATACTGAGCAGCTTCATATCTGTCTTGCGTTCCCGTCAGGTGAAAGAGACCATCCTAAAAAGTATGCTTATGCTGTGTTTAATGCAATTTTTGGCGGCGGTATGAGCAGTATGCTTTTCCAGAAGGTAAGAGAAGATAACGGTCTCACTTATTCTATTTACAGTTATCTTTCAGCATATAAAGACTGCGGTCTTTTTATGATTTACGCTGCAATGAATCCAAACCAGACAGAAACTGTGCTTAAACTTATACACGACACAATTATGGAAGTTAAAAATGACGGCATTACTGCGGAAATAGTTGAAAAGGCCAAAACACAGGTGCTCAGCAACTACATCATCAGCGGAGAAAGCACAGTAAACAGAATGACATCAAACGGCGCTTCAATGCTTATAAGAGACAGAATTATAAGCCAGGAAGAAATTATTGAAGGTGTTGAAAAGGTAACGGCTGAAGAAGTTATGGAAATTGCAGAAAGCATTTTCAGATACAATGATTTAAGTTTTACGGCAGCAGGCAATACAAATGGTATAGATTTTGAAAAGATGGTGAATAATATCTTCATATAAAATAAAAAAGAGGTGTTTTATATGAAGATGAGAGACTATCTTGCACTTACTCTTGTAATTGTGGGTGCTCTTAACTGGGGACTTGTAGGATTTTTCAATTTTGACCTTGTAAGCGCTATTTTTGGCGTAAACATGAGAGCAATTGCAAGGATTATATTTGCGCTTGTTGGTCTTGCAGGGATTTATTGCCTCACACTTTACAGTCATCTTGATTATGAAGAAGAAAGCAGTGAGCCTTCATTTCAGACTGTAAACGGCGGAAAAAGATAATAGCAGAATAAGACTGATTTATGTCAGTCTTATTTTTTTGCATACGATATTGCTTTAAATTTGCTATCGATTAAAGCATGTGATATAATGTTCGATAAAAGTGGAGAAAAGGCAATAAAGAAAAGAATTAAACTGCCTGCAGATTTAATTTTTTATTTTTGGATTTGCGGAACAAAGCGATTGAGAAACCGAAGGTTTCGAAGTTCTCCACATAGACTGGATAAAAATTCTCATAAAGAGGTGGACAATATGAAGTTTACAAAAATGCACGGTTGCGGAAACGACTATGTATACATAAACTGTTTTGAAGAAAAGGTTGAAAACCCTGCTGAACTTGCAATAAAGATGAGCAACAGAAATTTTGGCGTAGGCTCTGACGGTATTATTCTTATATGCCCTGATGATGAAGCAGATTTTAGAATGAGAATGTTCAATGCTGACGGCAGTGAGTCACAGATGTGCGGAAACGGTATCAGATGCGTAGGCAAATATGTTTATGACAAGGGCCTTACAGACAAAAAACAGGTTTCTGTAAACACTCTTGCGGGCATCAAAATACTCGATTTTGAAATTGAAGACGGCAAAGTAAAGCTTATTAAGGTTGATATGGGCGAGCCTGAATTTGAAGCAGCAAAAATTCCTGTTGTAAATGATGTTTCACCTGTTATTGACAAAATGATTAAGTCACACGACAAGGAATTTGGCTTTACTTGTGTTTCAATGGGCAATCCTCATGCTGTGGCATTTATTGACGATGTTAAAAACTTTGATATTGAAAAATACGGCAAGGTAATCGAAACAGATGAAGCATTCCCTGAAAGAGTAAATGCCGAGTTTGTTGAAATTGTTACACCATCTCACGCTAAAATGAGAGTTTGGGAAAGAGGCAGCGGCGAAACTCTTGCCTGCGGTACAGGCACTTGCGCATCAGTTGTGGCAGGTGTTTTAAAGGGAGTGCTTGAAAGAAAAACACAGGTTGACCTTCTTGGCGGCACGCTTTATATCCATTGGAGCGAAGAAGATAATCACGTTTATATGACAGGTCCTGCAGAAATTACATTTGACGGCATCTGGTATAAATGATTTTGAGATAGGGGAAAGTATATGGCAAAAGAAACAGTGCTTCACGATATTGAAGAACTTGAAGAAAGAGTAATACTTGTTGCGGTTGATGCTGACAACAGAGATGACGATACTGAAAAATGCCTTGATGAACTTGAAGAACTTGCAAAAACAGCAGGCGCTGTTACAGTTGGCAGAGTTATTCAGAAAAGGGAAAGAGTGAGTACCGGCTACTATGTGGGCAGCGGTAAGCTTGACGAGATAAAAACAATGATAAATGCACTTGATGCCACAGGTATTATCTGCGATGACGAACTTACACCGGCACAGATGCGTAATATGGAAAAAATTCTTGAAACAAAGGTTATGGACAGAACTATGCTCATACTTGACATTTTCGCAGGCAGAGCAGTTTCAAGAGAAGGTAAAATTCAGGTTGAACTTGCTCAGCTTAAGTACAGACTTTCACGTCTTACAGGTATGGGTGCCGCAATGAGCCGACTTGGCGGCGGTATCGGTACAAGAGGTCCGGGTGAAAAGAAACTTGAAACTGACAGACGTCACATTAAGGAAAGAATATATGAACTGAGACGTGAACTTGAAGAAATACGTACCCACAGAAGCCTTTTAAGAGGCCAGAGAAACAAGAGTGGCAAGCCGGTGGTATCTTTGGTGGGTTACACAAATGCGGGCAAATCAACTATCTTAAACAGTCTTACAGATGCAGGCGTACTTGAAGAAGATAAACTTTTTGCAACTCTTGATACAACAACAAGAAACGTAGAACTTCCGGGCGGAAGCAATATATATCTTACTGACACAGTAGGCTTTATTCAGAAGCTTTCACATCATCTTGTTGAGGCATTCAAGGCTACACTTGAAGAACTTACATTTGCGGATATTCTTCTTCACGTTGTTGACGCTTCAGACGGAAACAGAGAAAAGCACATGGAAGTTGTGTATTCAACACTCAAGGATTTGGGCTGTGCTGACAAGCCTGTAATCACTGTTTTCAATAAAATGGACAGAGAAATTGAACTTCCTCTTCCTGAAGACAGAATTTGTACTGCAAGGGTTGAAACCTGTGCAAAAGACCTTAAGAGCCTTGATGGTCTCCTTGATGTAATTGAAGTTGTGCTTAAATCATTCAGAAACTCAATGAAGGTGCTTATTCCTTATTCAGAAGGTCATCTTCTTGCAGTTATCCACGGAAAGTGCGAAATTATAAGTGAAGAGCACACAGCTGAAGGTACTCTTATTGAGGCTTATATGAATGAAGAGGCTGCAGGCAGACTTGAAAAATACAGAGTAGAATAAAAAAGAGCGGATTTAATATCCGCTCTTTTTGTTTTAATGTGTGATAATTATTTTTCCGTTATATTCTGTAACCTTTGCACCGAAAACAGTTGCGGCATCATTGAATTTTATGAATGTATATCCGTTTATGT
>JAFYQL010000200.1 GCA_017547125.1 Bacillota bacterium | reverse complement strand
TGCACAAATTCAATTACATCGGTACACTCATTTTTTGTTTCCACTCTTCCGCAGTTAAGTGATGAAAACCTTTCGCTGAAATCCATAAAAAGCATAATTCGTAACAGTTTCATCTCGTCTTCACTGAAAACACTGCCCAACGCACATAGCCCGCCGATAAGGGCAGAGCACATGCCATTTATGCCAAATCCAGCGCTTATGCCGTTAAGCATATCCAT
Organism: Bacillota bacterium; assembly: GCA_017547125.1. Lineage (GTDB taxonomy): Bacteria > Bacillota > Clostridia > Lachnospirales > Anaerotignaceae > HGM11808. The sequence continues at coordinate 5,383 of JAFYQL010000200.1, read as the reverse complement.
CATATTTTCATCTGTTTTTACACCGCAGTTTTCGCATATAGTACGGAAAACATTCTGACTGCAGTTCAATCCGTTTTCGCAGCAGCAAATATTTTTTATTTCCATAAAAAACACCCTCTCCAATCAGTTTATGATTAAAGAGGGTTTATGGACACACTGTATCAGTCTTCTCCAGGAAGCGGCTCTGTTGTAACTCTTACCGCAAGTGGAGTGATTTTCTTTTCTTTCCATCTGTCTTCCTGGCTTCTTATCCAGAGATATGCAAGTCCTGTAAAAGCAAGACCTGTGAAGAAGCTTGTAACATCAGGATTTATGAAGCTGAGCATTGGAGCAAGCACAAAGTTTCCGATAAAGATACCCGCAAGAAGTGCGATGAGCGGAATACCGTACATAATGCCAACTACAAAAAGGAAACCGCTTTCTGAAATTTCAACTTCAACCCAGTCGTCAACAGTTGCTCTGCACATATTTTTTGCTTCAAGAATCATATCTTTTTCAGTAAGGCCTGCAACACATGCTCTGCATTTTGCACAGGCTTCTTTTCTTTTCATTTTAATAACAAGGCTATCGCCTTTTTCCTGCATAACAAGACCTTTTTCAGCCATGTTTACACCTCCGATAAATCTTTTATAACCTTTGACGCAATAAGCAAGCCCGCAGCAGGCGGAACAAATGATATACTTGCCGGTGTACGTCGTCTTTTTCCGTTTTCTTCTTCTGCCTGTTCATTGGTAAGTATAGGTGTACGAGGAATTTCTTCTGAATAAACCACGTTAAGTTTTTTAACTCCGCGGTCTTTCATTTCCTTGCGCATAACCTTTGTCAGAGGACAGACATTTGTTTTATAAATATCTGTTATCTTAAGCTGTGACGGATCAAGCTTGTTTCCTGTACCCATAGAAGAAATAACAGGAATATTCTTTGCCTTGCACTGCATTATTATCTCAATTTTTCCGCTTACAGTGTCTATGGCATCCACCACATAATCAATGTCATCTGTTATTATATCATTGTTGCCCGGCAAAAAAAAGACATTGTGGCATTCAACTTCACTTTCAGGGTTTATGTCTTTTATTCTTTCAGCCATAACCTCTGTCTTCTTTCTTCCAACTGTGCTTTCAAGGGCTATTATCTGACGGTTAAGGTTGCTTACGCTCACATCGTCGTTATCTACCAGCACCATTTTGCCTACACCACATCTGGCAATGGCCTCTGCAGCATATCCGCCTACTCCGCCAACACCAAATATTGCAACTTTGCTTTTCTTAAGTTTTTCCATAGCCTCTTCCCCAAGAAGCATTTGTGTCCTGGAAAGTCTTTCTTCCATAATTCATCACCTAAAAACATTATATGTGATTTTTCTTCTGTGTCAAACTTAAAGCCACTTTATTTCTTCTTAAAATATAAAGTCTGTCAAAATTAAGCTTTATAACTGCTGCCGCAGGCACAGCAAACACCATTGACCACACACCAAAAAGATTTCCAAAAACAGAAAGAGAGAGTATCACAATCACCGGATGAAGCTTCACCTTACTTCCAACAACCTTCGGCGAAATTATGGCAGTATCTATCTGCTGAATAACAAGCACAACAACCGCCGCATAAAGCGCCTTAACCGGTGTGCCGCTGACAAGTGCCACAAGCGAAGACAAAATCAAAGCCGAAACCGCACCAACATAAGGAATTATATTTAATGCACCCGAAAACACACCTATAACAAAGGCATATTTTATGCCCGCAATATAAAAGCATACCGAAAAAAGGCACGCCATAATCATGGCATCTATCATCTGCCCTGCTATATACCCCGAAAAAACAACCGTTATATCCTTAAAAAACGATGTTATAACATCTGCAGCTTTAGCCGGCAAAAATGTGTATGTCACATCTTTAAGTCGCAAAATAATCTTTTCTTTTTCAAGCAGAAAATAAAATGCCGTTACAGAGCCAATTCCTATATCTATGGCCGCAGAGCCCGCGCCTGCAACTGCTGATGCCGCAGAAGAAACTATTCTGTCGGCAATATAAGAAATGTATCCCATCATTGAGTTTACGGCACCGTTAAGATAAGAAAGTATTCCCATATGGCTAAGATTGTACTGAAGGTTATCTATTCTGAAAAGCATCTCCTCCGCCGCACGGTTTACGCCCAACGCAATACCGCTCATATCTGCTGTGCCAACATTTCTGCAAAGCATCACCCCGACAAAAATCAAAACCAACCCAACTGTAACAAAAGACATAACTGCACCGATATATCTCTTTCTGTATTTTGAATGTCCTTTCGAAAAGCTTTTTTCAAAAAATTCTGTCAGCGGTTCAAGCAAAAATGCAATAAATATGCCTATAAACAAAGGAGCTGCCAATTCAAAGGAGCTTTTTAAAATTCTTACTGCACCGTCAATTATCTGCACAATGTTTGTTATAACAAACACTGCGGCAAAAACCGAAATTGCACAAACTGAGGCATAAAGCGAAATTTTAAAATAGTCCCTGTCAAAAGGCAGCTTCATAATATATCACTTTTCTTTCATTTTAAGTTTTTAAGCACTGCAATAAGATAATTGTATGTTCTGTTTACGCTTGTTATTCCAACTCTTTCATCAGGAGTATGAACATCAGCCATATCAGGACCTATAGAAACCATATCCACATCAGGCATTTTTCCGCTGAAAAGACCACATTCAAGACCTGCATGAATAGCATCTATATGCATTTTGCTCCAGAACATTCTTTCAAATGTCTTTACCATACTATCTCTTAACGGTGAAACTTCTCTGTATTCCCAAGCAGGGTAAACACCTTTATAGCTGAATTCTGCGCCATTTTCTTCCGCAAGCGCCTTGAATACTTCAACCAATTCCCATTTTTCAGCATCAACTGCGCTTCTTACTGCAGATGTGAATGTAATTTCATTTTCTTCTGTTGATACAACACCGATGTTGCTGCTTGTCTGCACAAGACCTTTGATATTTTGGCTCATTGCAACAATGCCGTATGTTATTTTGTTTAAAATTGCAATGCTTCTTGCTGATGTTGCAGTATCAAAAACAGCTTCAACCTTATCCGCACCCTCTGCAGAGATTGTGATGTTGCCGTCTGTTTTTTCGTATTCGTTTCTAAAAACATTCTGCATTTCTTCAAGGCATGAAGTAAATGCTTCCATATCATTTACAAGCACAACTGCCTCTGCATCACGTGTGATGGCATTATCCATAGCACCGCCGTTGATTTCAGCAATATCGCAGTCACATTCTGTCATAAGTTTTTCGAGCAAACGTCCCATAAGTTTGTTTGCATTGGCTCTGCCAAGGTGAATATCCGCACCGGAATGTCCGCCTTTAAGACCCGAAATCATTACTTTAAAAGCATACTTGCCTTCTTCAGCTGCTTTTCTTGCTATAGGAAGTGCAATTTTTGCTCTTAAGCCGCCTGCACAACAAGTGAGAAGATGGCCCTCTTCTTCTGTGTCAAGGTTGATAAGTCGCTTACCTTCAAGAAGACTGTAATCAAAATTGATTGCACCAATCATACCTGTTTCCTCATCACTTGTGAAAAGGATTTCAAGTGCAGGATGCATAACCGCACTGTTATCAAGAAGAGCAAGGCACATAGCCACGGCAATACCGTTGTCTGCACCGAGAGTTGTGCCTTCAGCCTTCACAAAGTCGCCGTCAACATACATCTTGATAGGGTCTTTTGTGAAATCGTGGTTACTGTCCTTAAGTTTTTCGCACACCATATCGATATGACCCTGAAGAATTACTGCAGGGCTGTTTTCATATCCCTGTGTGGCAGGCTTTTTAATCAAAACATTCCAAAATTTGTCCTGATATACCCAAAGACCTCTTTCCTTTGCAAAAGCAACTATATAATCGCTTACTTCCTTTTCGTTTCCGCTTCCGCGAGGTATGTTATTTATTTCTTCAAAATATTTCCACACTTTTCTTGGGTTTAAATGTTCCAAAGCACTCATGTGTTTATCCTCCGATTAAAGTTTATCCAAAATTATCTGTTCTTATTCCCATTATAAAACATAAAAACTGCCGTGAAAACCATTATCGGTTTCACAGCAGTAAAATATCGTTTCAGCGAAACTTTAGTTTTTGAAACTATGGATAGGTGACGGAATTCTGCCGCCTCTGTTTATAAAGTCTGCACAACTGTATGTGTTTACCGGCATAATAGGCGCATAACCTAAAAGTCCGCCAAACTCAACTGTTTCGCCAACGCCTTTGCCGATAACCGGGATAAGACGTGCAGCAGTTGTTTTGTTGTTTATCATACCGATTGCAGCTTCGTCAGCGATAATGCCTGAAATTGTTTCTGCTGATGTATCGCCAGGGATGGCAACCATATCAAGACCAACTGAGCATACGCAAGTCATTGCTTCAAGCTTTTCAAGAGAAAGAGCACCCATGCTTGCCGCTTCAATCATACCGTTGTCTTCACTTACAGGAATGAAAGCACCGCTTAAACCGCCAACATATGAGCTTGCCATAACGCCGCCTTTTTTAACATTGTCGTTAAGCATAGCAAGAGCCGCAGTTGTGCCAGGTGCACCTGCCTGTTCAAGGCCCATTTCCTGGAAGATTTCCGCAATACTGTCGCCGATTGCAGGAGTAGGAGCAAGTGAAAGGTCGATAATACCAAATGGCACACCAAGACGCTTTGATGCTTCCTGTGCTACAAGCTGACCAACTCGTGTAATTTTGAATGCAGTTCTCTTGATAGTTTCGCAAAGTGTTTCAAAGTCTTTGCCTCTGCATTCTTCAAGTGCTTTTTTAACTACACCAGGACCGCTTACGCCTACGTTGATTACGCAGTCTTTTTCGCCAACACCGTGGAAAGCGCCTGCCATAAACGGATTGTCTTCTACTGCATTGCAGAATACAACAAGTTTTGCACAACCCATGCAGTTGTTGTCTTTTGACATTTCAGCAGTTTCTTTGATAGTCTGACCCATTTTCTTTACGGCGTCCATATCGATACCGTTTCTTGATGAGCCGATATTTACTGATGAACATACGATATCTGTCTTTGTAAGTGCTTCAGGGATTGAGTTGATAAGCACCATATCACTCTTTGTACAGCCTTTCTGTACAAGGGCAGAAAAACCGCCGATAAAGTTTACACCAACATCTTTTGCCGCTCTGTCGAGTGTTTCAGCAACTGAAACATAGCTGTCAGCGTTTGTGCCTGCAGCAGCAATGGCGATAGGTGTGACTGAAATTCTTTTATTTACAATAGGAATACCAAGTTCTTTTTCAAGTTCTTCCCCAACCTTAACAAGATCCTTTGCGCAGGTTGTAATTTTGTTATAAACCTTTTCGTTAAATTTATCTATGTCAGCATCCGCACAGTCAAGAAGGCTGATACCCAT
>JAFYQL010000199.1 GCA_017547125.1 Bacillota bacterium | reverse complement strand
GAATCTGAAAAATGAAGAAGAAAAGCAGAAGGCTGAAAAGCGAATGACGGACAAAGAATGTCTCAGATGCAAAGGTAAAATGCTTGATTACGGCCCTGTTACATTTAAACTTGGCGAAGAAACTTACTTTTTCAGTGATATAAACCGACTTGTATCGGGTTCACTTAATTTAAATGTTCTGGTGTGTGAAAACTGCGGTAAGGCTGAGTTTTATGTAAGCGACAGAAAAGAACTTGAAGAGGTTACAGAGGAGATATAGAATGAAAATAATTGATATAGCTAATGAAGTGGTTAAGTATTTATTAACTTTACCTGAAGGAACTGAAATTTCTACAACAGCAGCTATGGCGAAAGTATATTGCAGTGAATGTATGAAAGGTACAGAATTTATTATTGAAGGAAAAATAATTAGTGATTCAGAACTTTTTGATGTTGATAATAAAATTCACACAGTTGCGAAAAAGAATGGTTTGATTTTAGATAGGTCTCGCTTTGATGGAATGGATGTAGGACTTCCTTATAACCTTGCTTATATTATTAAACATAAAAAATAATTAAAATTTATTGAAAAATGCGGAACCTTTTTTTGTTTCTATCGTTTAACAATATGTAGGTTAAAAAATTATAAACATTGTTTTTAAAGGAGATAAGAAAAATGAAGAAAATTTTAGCATTATTATTAGCATCAGTTATGGTATTAGGTATGACAGCGTGCGGCGGCAAAGAAGAATCATCAGCGCCTTCAACAGTTGGTGGTATTCTTCTTGAAGACTTCAAGTCAGACGCATCAGGCAGTGCACAGGAAATTGCAGACAGAGTTATCACAAACGAAATCATTCCTTTCGGCGGTGCATCAATGCCGGTTGAAGAGGGTTTCCTTATGGGCTTTGACAATGCAGAAATCACAGGCTTTGAAGAGGCAGTTATGTTCGCACCTATGATGGGCACAATTCCTTTTGTTGGCTATATTTTCGATCTTGAAGACGGTGCTGACACAGATGCATTTATGCAGACACTTAAAGATAGCGCAAACTTAAGATGGAACATCTGTACAGAAGCTGAAGAACTTACAGTTGACAGCGAAGGCGACAAAGTGTTCTTCCTTATGAGCCCAAAAACTTTTGAAGAATAATTAAGTTATTAAAGGTGCAGTTTTTCTGCACCTTTTTTGAAGAGAGGTATAGAAAGTGATTTTTTCAAGTATTACTTTTTTGTATTATTTTTTGCCGTGGGTACTTTTAATATACTTTGCGGTGCCTAAAAAATTTAAAAATCTTGTGATTCTGCTTTCAAGCCTGCTTTTTTATGCATGGGGCGAGCCTAAGATTGTTTTTGTTATGATTGCAACCATAAGTGTAAGCTATATTCTTGGCCGTCTTACAGAAAAATATCCGCAGAATAAGAAGCTCTTTCTTTGGATTGCAGTTGCTTTAAGCCTTGGAAGTCTTGGATACTTCAAATATGCTGACTTTTTTATTGAAAACATAAATGTCGTTACAGGTCTTTCTATGCCTGTGCTTAAAATTGCACTTCCTGTAGGTATCAGTTTCTACACCTTCCAGGTGTTAAGCTACAATATTGACGTTTACAGAGGCACAGTTAAGGCACAGAAGAGTTTCGTAAACCTTGCGGCTTATATCACTATGTTTCCACAGCTTATTGCAGGGCCTATTGTACGCTATCAGGACGTTGAAGCGCAGCTTGCTGACAGAACATTCACTTCAGAAAAGATGCTCTGCGGTATAAGAAGATTTGTTTATGGTCTTGCTAAGAAGGTACTTATTGCCAATATACTTGGCGAAGTTTGTTCTGCATACGGTGCAGCCACAGAAACAAGCGTTCTTTTTGTATGGATGTATGCGGTGGCATTTGCACTTCAGATATACTTTGACTTTTCTGCATACAGTGATATGGCTATAGGTCTTGGCAAAGTGCTTGGTTTTGATTTTATGGAAAACTTCAATTATCCGTATATTTCAAAAAGCATTACAGAGTTCTGGAGAAGATGGCACATTTCTCTTGGTTCATGGTTCCGTGATTACGTTTATATTCCGCTTGGGGGCTCAAGAGTGGCTACAGGCAGAATGTATTTCAACATCCTTATGGTATGGATGCTGACAGGTCTTTGGCACGGTGCGGCATGGAATTTTGTTATCTGGGGGCTGTATTTCGCAGTATTTCTTGTGGTGGAAAAGACATTTTTACTTAAGAAACTTGAAAAATCAGCAGTTTTAAGCCATATCTATGTACTTCTGGCTGCAATTATAAGCTTTGTAATATTCAATGCGCCAAGTATGTCATCAGCACTTGGCGACATAAAGGCAATGTTCGGTATGGGTGGTATTCCATTAGTTTCTGCAGAGGCTATATACTACCTTAAGAGCTATGCACTTGTGTTCGTGCTTGCATTTATTGGTACAACACCGATTATGAAGAATGTTTGTTCTCGTATTAAAGCGTCTGAAGTAGTTGAAACAGTTGTTCTCATAGTGCTTCTTGTGGTTGTAACAGCATATCTCATAGACGGTTCATTTAATCCGTTCTTATATTTCAGATTTTAAAAGGAGGCGTTGAGATGAAAAGAAATAGATTAACAATAATTTCTGTATCTGCTTTTTTCGCTGCAATGTCTCTTTGGGGTATATTTTCAAATACTCCTGACTACTCTGAAAGTGAGAGAAGGGTGCTTGCGTCATTTCCTAAGGTTGAAATTGAAAATATATTAAGCGGTAAGTTTTCAAAAGAATTTGATGAATATACTGTTGAACGCTTTCCGGCACGTGATATGTGGCGCAGTATAAAGGCATACGTTAAAACAGGCGTTTTCCTTCAGAAAGACAACAACAAAATTTATACCAACGGAGATTACATTTCAAAAATGGAATATCCAATGAATGAAAATATGCTTGACTATGCATCAAATGTTTTTGATAAGGTTAAGGATAAATATCTGAACGACAATGACATTTATCTTGTTGTTGTACCTGACAAAAACGAATTTCTTGCTGATGACGGCGGTCATCTTAAGGTTGAATATGAAAAGTTTGCTGACTATATGGCAGAAAAAATGGATTATGCCCAGTATATAGAGATTGCAGACCTTCTTAATAAAGAAGATTATTACTATACAGATACTCACTGGAGACAGGAAAATATAGTTGACGTGGCCGACAGAATTGCTGAAGCTATGGGCACGGATACTGCAGAAAACTATGAAGTTATTGAATTTGATGGTGATTTCTATGGTGTGTATGCCGGTCAGTCTGCGTTAAACTGCGACCCTGACACAATAAAGTATCTTTTAAGTGAAGGCATAGAAAATGCTGAAATTGAAGGTGCAAAAGATGTATATGATATGGACAAGGCGGTAAGCAGAGATCCTTATGAAATGTTCCTTTCAGGCAATCAGCCGATTGTAAATATAAAAAATAGCCTTAACACATCAGGCAAAAAGCTTGTTATGTTCAGAGATTCTTTTGGATGCAGCATTGCTCCGTTGTTCATTGATGGATATAGCGAAATCACTCTTGTTGACCTCAGATATATTTCAAGCGATATGATTGGCGAATATGTT
>JAFYQL010000198.1 GCA_017547125.1 Bacillota bacterium | reverse complement strand
TTATAATAAAAATTTCCTTTTTAACGCACCTGTATTGTAAATAGATATACAATATAGTATAATAATGTTAAATTGCTTAATACCGTTTACGGTAGCGGGAGAACCAATTATTGGGGTGTATCCACATCAGTGTGGTAGAGGACCTTCTTCCTCGAACCCGACAGCTAATCTCGTCAGCACAAGAAGGAAATATCAAGCTTTGTCTTATGGGCAAAGTCTGTTTCTCATTTGTTTTTTGTGCTGCTTTTTTTTAAAAAGGCAGCTTTTTTTGTACCATTTTTTCACAGGAAGGTGGAATTTATTTATGGATCATATTCACGAAGGTGAACAAGGAAAGAGAAACTTTAAGTTTGCCATGTTTTTGGTAACGATTGGCATAGTTTACGGCGATATCGGTACTTCGCCTCTGTATGTAATGAAATCCATTGTTGCAGGAAACGGCGGCATCGGACATGTAGATGAGCGTTTCATTATCGGAGCCCTCTCTCTCGTCATCTGGACAGTAACTTTGCTGACCACAGTAAAATATGTGCTTATTGCCCTGAAGGCCGATAATCACGGTGAAGGCGGTATATTTTCACTGTATTCACTGGTAAAAAATAATGGCAAATGGCTTATTCTTCCTGCGATGCTTGGCGGTGCGGCGTTGCTTGCAGACGGAGTACTTACCCCTGCCGTTACAGTTACCACCGCAGTTGAAGGCTTACGCAGTATTGAAACAATGGATCTTTTTCTTGGCACAGGTCAAGGAAAAGTGGTTATTATCACTTTGCTTATTATTTTCATTTTGTTCTCTGTACAAAAAGTAGGAACAAGTAAAATCGGCAAGGCCTTTGGTCCGTGCATGCTCATCTGGTTTACATTTTTAGGTGCAACAGGTGCAGCACTTATCACAAAATATCCTGCAGTGCTCAAAGCATTCAATCCAGTATATGCTATCGAGGTTCTGTTTTCATCTTACAACAAAGCCGGTCTTATGATTCTGGGCAGTGTATTCCTTGCCACTACCGGTGCTGAGGCGTTGTATTCAGATATGGGGCATGTTGGACGAAACAACATCTACCGCAGCTGGCCTTTCGTTAAAGGATGCCTTATTCTCAACTATCTTGGACAGGGTGCATGGATAATCAGCAACATAAATAACTCTGTTCTTCAGGCAATACCTGACCTTAATCCTTTCTTCGAGATGCTTCCGGGCATACTTCGACCTGTGGCAGTTATTCTTAGTGCTATGGCAGCTGTAATTGCATCTCAGGCACTTATTACAGGTTCATATACTCTGGTATCTGAGGCTATTTTGCTTGACCTGCTTCCACACCTTGAAATCCGTTATCCATCTGACACCAAAGGACAGCTCTACATTGGTTCAGTCAACACAATCTTATGGATAGGATGCAGCCTTGTTGTGCTTATTTTCCGTTCCGGTCACCGCATTGAGTCAGCATACGGTCTGGCTATCACAATAACAATGCTGCTGACCACAGTATTACTCTTTGAATATTTAAAAACTATGCGAAAGAAACCACTTTTTGCCTGGATGGTACTTGCAGGCTTTGGTTTCATCGAAATCGTATTTTTCATCTCCAGCCTTGGAAAATTTATGCACGGCGGTTATTTCTCAGCCATACTCACAATGCTGATTCTCTTTGTTATGATTATCTGGCATCGCGGCACTCAGTTAGAGCATAAATACAGAACTGATTTAAAAATGCGTGACCATATTGAGTCATTAAAAGCGCTGAAAAATGATAAAAACGTATATTTGATGGCAAATAACCTTGTTTATCTTGATAATGGCAAAAATGTCGATTATATCGACCGTGATATTCTTTATTCAATACTGGACAAAGACCCAAAACGTGCACAGGCCTACTGGTTTGTAAATGTTAATGTATTGGATCAGCCTCAGACAATGAACTATGAGGTAGAAACATACGGCAGCGACTGTATATATCGTATCCGTCTCAATCTGGGTTTCAAGTGCAGTCCGCGTGTAAACGTATATCTTCGTCAGATTGTTCAAGATTTACAGGCAAGCGGCGAACTTCCATTACAGGACAAAGGTTATTCCATCTATAAAAAATCCTCTGTTGGTAACTTTAAATTCTGCGTTATCCACAAATCCGTTCCTGCCAAGTCAGAGCTTTCTGCATTGGACGAACTTACTTTGAACACCAAATACTGTATCCGTAAGTTAGCCGGCTCGAGAGTAAGATGGTATGGTCTTGACAACTCCACTATCATCTACGAAAAGGTGCCATTATTCGTATCACCTGGCAAGAGCAGCAAACGTATCCAGCGTATAAAATAATACTCATCCCAAAACAACAAAAATCCTCCCCACGATTGAAATCGCAGGGAGGATTTTTTATAAAAAGCAATATATTTCAATATTTATATTTTGGCTGCATTTTGATATAGAAAAATAATGACACAATAATTGCCATAAATTCTGACACAACCACCGAAATCCAGATTCCATCAAGGCCCCATATAGCAGGAAGTATCAGCACCGGTATAATCTGAAATACAAGAGTACGTAAAAATGATATAGCTGCAGAAACTGCTCCGTTATTAAGGGCAGTAAAAAATGCTGAACTGAAAATATTGAAGCCTGCAAGGAGGAATGAGAAACAGTATATTGTCATTCCTCTTTTTGTTATTTCAAAAAGCTCTGCATCATAGCCTACAAATGCCAATGAAAGCGGACGAGCAAGCGAAAAGCTAAGCAATGCCATCATCACTGCAAACACGGCTGTTACAACGTTGCTTTTAACTGTAAGGTTATGAAGCTCATAATGATTTTGTGCACCATAATGATAGCTTATAATCGGCGCACTTCCCACAGAATAACCAAGGAATACGGCAGTAAAAATGAAGTTTAGATACATTATAACGCCATATGCAGCAAGACCGTTTTCTCCTGCAAATTTAAGCAGCTGAAAATTATACACAACACTTACCAAAGACATTGAAAGGTTTGTCATCATTTCAGAAGCACCATTTGTGCAGGCTTTAAAAAGTGCATTCATATCAATTTTTGTCTTTGTAAGATGAAGCATTCCGTCCTTGCATAATATGAAATAAAACAGAGGTATTATGCCGCCAACAACCTGGCTAAGTCCTGTTGCCAGTGCAGCACCTGCAAGTCCCCATTTTAAAACCACCATAAAAAGCATATCAAGCACTATGTTTGTAATTCCTGCCGCCACTGTAACAACAAGACCAAGCTTAGGCTTTTCAGCAACCACAAGAAAGCTCTGAAATTCTATCTGGAGAAGAAAAGCAATGCTTGCCATAATAAGTATTCTTCCGTAAAGCACACAGTAATGTATCATTTCACCTTCTGCCCCAAGGAAAATGGCAATAGGCTTAAGAAAAGCACAAACCACAACGGCAACAACAATACCTACCGCAAGTGAAACATACACAAACATTGAAAAAACTGCATTGGCTTTTTCTTTTTTGCCTTCACCAAGAAGCTTCGATACAAGTGCACTTCCACCTGTGCCAAACATAAACCCTATTACACCCACCGCCTGAATAACAGGCCATATAAGGTTAAGCGCCGCAAAAGGTGTTTTGCCCACAAAGTTTGAAACAAAAAAACCGTCAACAACAGTATATACCGACGTAAATACCAGCATTATGATAGACGGAATTGTAAATTTCAGAAGTTTTTTATATGTAAAATGGTCAGAAAGCTGTATGGCCATCGTTTATCTCCTTTTATATTTTAAATACGTCACAACAAAAGTTTAGCCCTATACAACTTATATGTCAACGAATAAAAAAGCCCCGGAAAAATCCGAGGCTTAAGTTTATTTAAATTAGTTTGTGTAGTTATCGAAGTAACCCTGAATTAAGATTACAGGTGTACCCTTGTCGCCTGAACCGCTTGTAAGGTCGCAAAGTGAACCGATAAGGTCTGTAAGACGTCTTGGTGTTGTACCCTGTGATGCCATATCGCCAACAAGGTTTTCGTTCTTTTCTTTGATTTTCTGTGAAATAGCAGCCTTAAGTTCTTCACCGCTGAGATCTTTGAAGTCGTTGTCAGCAAGATATTTAAGTTTTAATTCGTTTGGTGTACCTTCAAGGCCTTCTGTGTAAGCAGGTGATACAACAGGGTCAGCAAGCTCCCAGATTTTGCCCACTGGATCTTTGAAAGCGCCGTCGCCGTATACCATAACTTCAACATGTTTGCCTGTTGCTTCAAAAACGTTTTTCTGAACAGCCTTTACAAGGTCTGTACATTCTTTAGGGAAAAGTTTGATTGTATCTTCTGTAGCTTTGTTTGAACCAAGAAGACCGTATCTTTCGTTGTAGCCGCTGCCGTTAACGCTTTCTGTAAGGATTTCATCCATACCGAATACTTTTTCAGCACCTGCTGCTTTAAGAATACGTTTTGTTCTTACTCTTGTATGGATGTCGCAGTTGAGTACGCTCTTTGTATAGTTAAGAATTGCTCTTGCATCGTTTGCAAGGATAACTTCAACTTCAGCGCCTGCTTCTTTGATAACTTCTTCATAGTAGCCAACATAATCCATATTTGTAAACGGATGACGGTTGTCACCGAAAAGTTCTCTGTATCTTTCAAGTGATAATACATCTGTATATGGATTGATGCCTGCTTCATCAAGCTGGTCAAATGAAACAAGTTCGTTACCAACTTCGTCTGATGGATAGTTAAGCATAAGAACAACTTTCTTTGCACCCTTCGCAATACCTTTAAGGCAGATTGAGAAACGGTTTCTTGAAAGGATTGGGAAAATAACACCGATAGTGTCATCACCGAATTTTGATTTTACGTCTGCTGCGATATCGTCAACACTTGCATAGTTACCCTGAGCTCTTGCTACGATAGATTCTGTCATAGCGATGATGTCTTTGTCTCTGAGTTCAATGTTTTCGATTTCAGCTGCTTCAAGCACGCTTGATGTTACGATCTGTGCAAGGTCATCGCCTTCTCTGATGATAGGGCAACGAATACCTCTTGAAATTGTACCTGTTCTTCTTTCCATTATATCATCCCATTTCAAATTAGATTTGTATGAATGCCGCATAAACTCCGTTTGTTAAAACGGAGAAATTGACCTAATTCCATTACCTTAACATTATACCACTAAACACAGTTTTTTCAATAGTTTTCATGCCTAACAGCCATTAAAAATCTCATTCCAGGTCTTTTTCGGCATTTTTACATATAGTTTTATTTTGTCTCAAAAAAAAATAATATATTATTCATCACTGAAAAAAACATTTATTTTAACTGTTTTAAATGTATTTTTTTCATTATAAACAATCAAAATAACAATAAAAATACTTCTCAAATTTAATTTTTCACTATAAAAACTCAATTTTGACAAAAATTTTAATGGTCAAACGTATTTTTTACTGGCTTCTTGAACAATTTTGTGGTAAAATAGTGCCGTTAATTTTTTTTTAGAAAGTAGGTTTAGAAATGTACGAATTATTTTCATCATTAATTGGTTCTATCAGCAATATTATGTATAGCTACCTTTTAATCATCCTGCTTCTTGCGGTTGGCTTATATTTCACTTTCCGTACAAAATTTATTCAGGTAAGACTTCTTGGCGAATCAATCCGCCTTGTGGCCGACAACAAAAGCGAAGGAAACAAAGTTTCATCATTTGAAGCCTTAATGGTTTCAACAGCAAGCCGTGTTGGTACAGGTAACATCGTTGGTGTTGCAAATGCTATTGCTATCGGTGGTTACGGTGCTGTTTTCTGGATGTGGGTTATCGCACTTGTAGGCGGTGCTTCAGCGTTCATCGAAAGTACACTTGCTCAGATTTACAAAAAACGTGACAACGAAGGCGGTAGCTACGGTGGTCCTGCTTACTACATTGAAGCAGCACTCAACAGCAGATGGCTTGGTGTAATTTTTGCAATTTCTCTTATTGCAACATACGCAGTTGGCTTCAACATGCTCTGCTCATACAACCTTGTAACAAGCTTCTCAAGCTACAGCTTCTATGGCAACCCTGAAACATCAATTGTTCCATCAGTAATCGGTGCAGTTATTGCAGTTATCACTGCAGTTTGTATCCTTGGCGGTGCAAAAAGAGTTGTTAAAGTAACAGGTCTTCTTGTTCCTATCATGGGTGTAACATACATCATCATGGCACTTATCACTATGGTATTAAACTTTGATATGCTTCCAATGGTGTTCAAAAACATCTTTGCTGGCGCATTTGACTTCAGAGCTATCTTCGGTGGTTTTGCAGGTTCAGCATTAATGCAGGGTATCAAACGTGGTCTTTACTCAAACGAAGCCGGTGTTGGTTCAGCTCCTAATGCAGCTGCAGCAGCAGAAGTTTCACATCCTGTTAAACAGGGTCTTGTACAGATGCTCAGCGTATTTATCGATACAATCCTTGTATGTACAGCAACAGCTATGATGTGTCTTTCAAGCGGTATGGTTCCATCAGCAGAACTTAAAGGCGCTCCATTTGTTCAGGCAGCTCTTTCAAACACATTCGGTTCATTCGGTATTTACTTCGTAACATTTGCATTATTACTCTTTGCATTCACAACACTTCTTGGTAACCTTTTCTACTGTGAAGGTGCTTTAAACTACATTGCAAAGAAAACAGTAACAAAAACAACAATGACAATTTTCCGTGTTATTGCTTGTATCGTTATCTTCGTTGGTGCAACACTTGACTTCGGTCTTGTTTGGGACATCGCAGACGTATTAATGGGTGTTATGGCTCTTATCAACCTTCCTGTTATCGTTATTCTTGGCAAAACAGCAATCACATGTCTTAACGACTACATTGCACAGAAAAAAGCAGGCAAGGATCCTCAGTTCAAAGCATCAACTGTTGGCCTCGAAGGCAAAGTTGATTTCTGGAACTAATTTAAATTCAAAAACAAAAACCTTGAAACATAAGTTTCAAGGTTTTTTTATTTGCTTTTTTAAATTTCAAATTCATTTGTATGTGCAAGATGAAGATGTGTGTAAAGGAATACCTTATCTCCCTCTTCAAGTCGCATATTACCATTTGGAATAATGGATTTGTTTCCGCGTTTTACAAGAACTATGATTGAGTGACGAGAAATATCAAGGTCTCTGATAAGCTCGCCTGTCCAAGGATTTTTCTTTTCAAGCACCAGTTCTTTAAGCTTGATATGTTCCTGGCTATTGTATGGCTCAGAACCAATAACGATAGTGTCGCCAGCTCTCAGTTCAAGACTTCCTCGAGGAATAAGGTTGTCGCCATTTCTTCTTACGATGGCAACAATAACACCTGCCGGAAGACCAAGATTCATAATCTTTTTGCCCACCCAGCTATCACCTTCATTCATAAAAATCTTGATGAAGTTCATATCAGCTGAATAACCAATTTCGCTTCTCTTTTTGATAGTTGAATACTGGTCAACGAAACCGGCGGAAATGATACCGGTAGGGATAGCAACCATACCTACACCCAGGAACGTTATGGCTATACTCAGTATCTTTCCCATAGTGGTTATAGGATAAATATCACCATATCCTACAGTAAGCAGTGTTGATGCTGACCACCAGATACCTGAAAATGCATTGGTAAATACTTCAGGCTGCGCTTCATGTTCAAGGCTATACATACAAAGGCTTGATGCAACCATAAGAACAAGAATAATGAAAACTGATGAGAAAAGCTGCTGTCTTTTGCCTGAGATAACTTCAGAAATAACACTGAGTGAGTCATAGTAAGCATTGATTTTGAAAAGTCTGAAGATACGTACAATTCTTATCATTCGGAATGCCGCTGTACCTGACGGGAAGAATATAGGCAGATAGTATGGCAGGAATGAAAGCAAGTCGATTATGCCTGTGAAAGAAAGTACATATTTTTTTCTGGCACGTTTTTCTGAAAACTCTGGGTAAAGAAATCTTGCAGTCCAAAGTCTTAACAGATAGTCAACCATAAAAAATGCGACTGTTATCTGTTCAACAGTGAGAAGAATCGATCCGCAACTCACTCGTATATCTTCAAACGTGTAAAGCACACAGGCTGTTATATTGAATATAATGGAAAAAGCATTTACAAAGTCGTATATTCGGCTTGGATAGTCAAGGTCATTGCCAACCTCAATGATTTCAAAAATTCGCTTTTGTTTTTTAAGAGCTGCATCACTCATAATAAAGTCCTCCGCAAAACATATAGTATATGCCTATCTTTGTATTATAATACAGCCTTATATTTTTTCATAGTATCTAAAACAAAAAGCCTCTGCTTTTTATGCAGAGGCTATATTTTTAATTATCTTGCGAAACCTGCAATACCAAATGCAGCAGGACCGCCGTGTGTTGTGATTACGCCGTGAGCAAGTACCCATTCACAGCTTTCAAAACCGCATTCTTTAACTGTATCTTCAATAACCTTCTTAACTTCATCAGATAAACCTACTGTGTAGATGATGTAGATTTCTTTTCTGCCAAGGTCATATTTATCAGCATATTCTCTGATAAGTTCAGCTGAAGCCTTTGTCATTTTCCCGCGGAATTTCTTTGTTGCAACAAGCTTGCCGTCAAGAACTTCGATACATGGGTGAAGGCTTAAAATACGAGCACCAAGGAAAGCAACATTGCTTACTCTGCCGCCTGCACGAAGGAATTCAAGGTCGTCAGGCATAAAGCACATTCTTGCTTTTTCACACATTTTTTCTGCGTATGCAATGACTTCTTCAATAGATGCATCAGGGTTTTCCTGAACATATTTTGCAACGGCAACAACGATAAGACCCTGGCCAACAGATACGTGCTTTGTGTCGATCATATGGATATAATCTCTGTCTTCAGTAGCGATTACTGCACTCTGATATGAGCGAGTTGTAACTGCAGAATATGCAAGATATAAAATTTTGCTGTCAGGATTTTCTTCGTGAATTCTGTCGAAGTATGGAATAAAGTCATCAGGCATACAACCGCTTGTTTTTGGAAGTTTGCCTGTTGTCTGATAAAATTCAACAATCTTTTCAGGTTCAAAATGTCCGTCATCAAGTGTGTAGTCATCAAAGCTTACGTGCATAGGTACAACTTCGATATTATATTTTTCGGCCATCTCTTTAGTTACGTCTGAACCGCTTTCAGCAAGAATAATTATTTTACTCATTATTTAACCCCACTCTCAAATTTATTTCCCTTTAAGTTTATATAGTTTTTAAAACTACGTCAAGTGTTTTCTGAAATCCATAGTCTTTTTTTGCGAATTGGAAGTGCATAATAAAAAACAGCCGCAAACGGAATGTTTACGGCTGATGTGGTTGTTTTATTCAGTTTGGAATTATTCCCACTCGATTGTGCCGATTGGCTTTGGAGTAAGATCTAATAACACTCTGTTGATACCTTCAACTTCGTGTGTAATTCTGTCTGTGATATGGTGTAATAATGCATAAGGAATTTCTTCGATAGTTGCACTCATAGCATCTGTAGAATTTACGGCACGGATAATTGCTGGCCAACCTTCATAACGTTTGTCGTCTCTTACACCAACGCTTGTGAAGTCTGGAACTGCAATAAAGTACTGCCATACTTTACCTGCAAGGCCGTTCTTGTCAAATTCTTCTCTTAAGATAGCATCTGCTTCTCTTAAAGCTTCAAGTCTGTCTCTTGTGATAGCACCAAGGCATCTTACACCAAGACCTGGACCTGGGAATGGCTGACGGAATACCATATCATCTGGAAGACCAAGAGCCTTACCTACCATACGTACTTCGTCTTTGAAAAGAAGTTTTACAGGTTCG